>CAZANF010000028.1:15665-17637 GCA_964486425.1 uncultured Spirochaeta sp.
CACTGAAACCGGAACTGAAGGCAGCTCCCTGCTCATACCTGCGATGTGAAACAATACTTCCATCGGCGGAATTCAGAAAAAACATGTCGGGGGTACGCCACAGCGAGATATGTGTGCTGTCCGGCGACTCACTACCGGTACCTGCTATATCCGCTGCACTATCCTGTTCCGTCAGGTCGGCAGCCCACTGCATTGTTATACGAGGACCGCTGCCCATCCCGCCCGGTATTGCCATAGAGAGAAAGATTCCTGCAATAAAGGGAACAACGATACGAAACAACCATTGTCGCGCTCGTTTCAGTTTAATGTGGGCTCTATCGTCGCGACTCCGCAGCCTTCTCGTCCGATTCCATCTTGTTCTTCCAAACATCAATCTTTTTCTTAACCTTTTCCGCTTCTGCTGTTTCGCCCAGCTGCATATGCAATCGCCGTAAGGCCATCAAATATTGAATGGCAATCTTGAAGTCGTCAATCCGATTCGTAGAGAGTTCATATTTTTCGCGGTATCGATCCGCGGCATGTCCAAGCTTGTTTTTTACAATGCCCAGATGTTTGCTGCGAACCTCATATCCCTCTACCCTTGGATCCAAACCGGCTACCAGGGTCTTCATATTTAACAGATTTTTTGCAACGGTTGCAAACCTGCCGTCCAACTCAACAAACGACCATTTCCACTTGGTATTTTCGCCGAAGTCTTCCTTCAAACTGTCTATCGCAAATCCGAGTTTAATTACAATGTCATAGCGGGCGCTGTCCTCAAGCCCGTCGATCTTCTCCTGTAACTCCGCGTAGTCACTGTATGGAGCATCGATCCAGTCACTTACTACCTCCTCCAGGTAGATTATACTCTGATAACAGCTTTTCCGTGCATCATTAAGATACGAATCATTCCGCACCGACAGAAGGGTTACACTCAATCGATTCAAAAGGAGATAATAGGAGGCAAGGTGCAATCGTTCATCAGAGAGGGTTATTCGCTTGTATTGACCGCCGGTTTCATCCGAATTCACTACCTTAATGAGATTCTTTTCCCGTTGCTCTATCTGCTCAATCTGTTGTTTATACCGCTTGATTATCTCGAAAAACTCTTTCTTAGCCTCCGCACTGACTTTCGCCATGCACAACTCCTTTCTGCGACACGACCTGCTATACCTGGAATTTTCTCAGCAACTCCTCGGCATGGCTACGGGAAACAGCAGCGTCGCGATCCCCTGCAAGCATTCGGGCGATCTCCTCTACCCGCATAGTATGGTCGATTTCAGTCACGCGGGTAATAGTACGTTCTTCTCGCTGCTCTTTACGAACCACAACATGATTATCGGCACGAACAGCTACCGAAGCAAGATGTGTTATACAAAAAATTTGTTTCGACCTGGACAGTTTATGCAGGTGCTCTCCTACCGACAAGGCAACCTCTCCCCCGATACCGGTGTCAATTTCATCGAAAATCAGGGTCTCGATTGGATCCGTAGCAGCCAGCACACTCTTGATCGACAGCATTATGCGCGACACCTCGCCCCCGGAGGCAACCGAAGACAGAGGTTTTGTCGGTTCACCAGGATTGGCAGAAATGCGGAATACTACAGCATCCTGTCCATAGGGACCGCAGACAGGTTTACCTGCTTCCGACACCTTCGGATCCACACTAATCTCAAAGGCAACATTCGGCATACCCAGGGTTGCCAGCACATCCTGGATACTTTTACTTAAAGACAAGGCACTTTCACGACGCATTTCGGTTAAATGTCGTGCCGAAGACAGAATATCCCGCTCCCGCTGCTTCAGTTCCTCAGCCAACCGGTCTCTCTCCTCTTCGGAATGCTCCAGGGTCTCCAGAGTTTCTCGGGCTTCGGACGCATACTGGATGACATCCGCAATCGACGCACCGTATTTCTTCCGTAATCGCCGTAATTCAGCCAGGCGATCCTCAATCTGCTCCAGACGTTGAGGATCAAATAACAGGGTGCGATAA
>CAZANF010000029.1:0-16939 GCA_964486425.1 uncultured Spirochaeta sp.
CATGGGATGCGTACCCACCCTCACTCGAGATTACCCCCTGTGCTATTTCAATCGTCTTCGCATCCCCGGCGAAGGTCGACGGCATGGCAAGAATCATATTTGTATCTTCCCCGGCCTACTGAGCCTGTCTGTACGCGGTAATCAAGCTTTCCGCGGTAAAGAACACTCGCCCGATCGCAGCCCCGACCGCACCGGCGATACCTCCACCGATACTCGGCAGGGACTTGACCGACAGCACATCCAGAGTAGGATGCAGGATCTCGGAGAGCCTTCCCGGCTTCACCTTTTCAATCAGGTAATCCTTGCTGACGATCTCCCGTTTTTCCAAATCCAGCAGGGTACGGATCTCGGCCTGGGCCGATTTATTCGGAACCGAGGCTTGATCGACTACCCACAGTGTATTTGCTTCAATCACAAAGCGCACCCAGCGAATCTCCCGAAAATGATCCTCCAGCTTGCGTGCGATGTTCAGCAGCGATTTCAGATGGCTTGCGTCCAGGTCCTTTATCGGTTTTCCGTTTTTCGCGGTTTCATCAAAGGACGCAGGAAAAAACTCTCCCTGCAGCTCATCCGCACCCGTCACAATGTGATGGGTATACATATATCCTGCACAGCTGTTCTTATCCAGGTTACCGTACACCATTGCCTGTACCTGCACTGCAGAGTCTTCCGTCGTCGGACTCTGTGCATATGCTGCACTGAAAAGCTGCACAACGTATAACAGCTGAAAGTAGGGATCGCTGTACAACTCGGCCGGCAGTACATCGCGATGCGCCTGTATTGCCTTTTGAATGGAGGCTTTGGTTTTGGCTTTCTTCAAGTCATCAAGATATGCCTGAAGTTCCTTCATGCGTCCGTCATCACTGCAGCCCTGAATCTCCGCCAGCAGGATGTTGCGCAGCAAGTAGGCATACTCATGGTAGGCGAACTTTTCTCCTGTCATCTCGGCCACTCGCTCAACCGTAGTATCGGTCAGTCCGATATGATGTACAGAAGGTAATGAGCTCTGGACGTTCAGCATCGGACTCTCTACTACCTTCAGCAGCAGCGGTGCGTCTCCCCCGAAATCCTTCTGCAAGATCTTTTCAACCTCGGCTACAGACTGTTTCAGCTGCTGTGCGGCTTTTTCGGGTTCTGCTGCACACAGCAGAACCCCATCGTTTGGTATAACAAATCCTGGGCAGATCGGCATATCCAGCTCTGCAAGGGACACAGCGCGTTCACCTCGACTTCCGATTGCAACATCGCTATGCTTGCCGACGGCGGTGCGACCCGTCCCGAATAAAATAATCGTACTCATGTATTGCTCCTGTCAGTTAGAAAAGTTCCAGCGGCTGATCAATACTGCCCTTAAGAAACATTTCAAACCGTGGACTGGCACCCTCAAAGAGGTACCGCTGCAGCTTGGAGACATCCTTGATCTGATTCCCTGCAACACTAATGAGAATAGGGGTGCCATGCTTCACCTTTCCCCATTTGAACAGTGAATTGATATCCTTGATACGTTCGTTGTCGTAGTAGATAAGTACATCAAGATCCGGATACATAGCGCGATAGCTGGATACAATGCGCTTCCACGCCTCGACGTTACCGTTGTGAAACAGCTCGTTGGTAACTACGACCGAATACCTTGGGGTTATCCGGTAATCCGCTTTTCCGGACTTTTTCGGCTCGGCAGGCGGCGCTTTCGGTTTAGGAGCCTGTACAGGGGCAGGTTTTCGCCCGGCAGCGCGATACTCCTGCCGGCCGGCGGTCTGCCGTCCCGCAAGCACCGCATGTACATCCCCGGCAGCCTCCTGCAGCACCGCCGGCGGCAGCTCGTTACCAACCGAATTCACATATACGACAACCAGTTCATCACGGAGAATCGGCAAAGCGGGTTGCCACGACTCCTTAATGCGCGGATTGATTACAAATGAACCAGCCTCCGGATGCTCATATACTACTACAATCTGCAGTGCCGACCACTCCTCCAGCTGGGCGATAATCTCATCCACATCTTCAATCATGCGGGCGGCGTTTGCCGATACCGCCGTGTATTCAAACTTATCCGCCAGTAATGCACTCACTACCAGCGGAACCTGCTCCTCTGAAATCGTGTCGTTCTGCAGCGCTTCCGCCAATAAGTCCGCCAGATTGGCGCCCTTGGACATCGGCTTGATAAAACCGCTTACCACACGAAAATGACGCAAGGCGGTGTTAAAACCGGCCTTGCGGGATAAAATATCCAGATTTCCTAACATAAATTACAGTTCCTGAAGATCGTCGCCTGAAATCTCTCCCTTTCCTGGAGAAACATCCGCCTGTCCCTTTACAGAAGAACCGCCTCCGGATTGTGCCGATCCCTGTGAGGACGATACATTCGGCACCGATTCACCAGACTCACCTTCGTAATCGGCACCGAAACTCATGTTAATGTCTTCACGCACCGTGGAACGGCGTCGCTTGAAGGCTGCAAAAGCGGCATCCTGGAATCCCTTTGAAATGCCATGCAGGAACTCATTCAATACGTTGGCCATGCTGTTCAAGGTGTATTTCTTACGCTTGATGCTGGTGATGTCCACATCCAGCAGCAGCCCCGACTGAATATGATAAGGATTAATAAGATAATCGAAATCATCAAACTGTTTGCGCAGGAACTTTACCCGCCCATCCAGAATGACGCGTTCCTTGGGATTCCGATATCCGTACAGAACCTCGATACGTGCGGAAATGTGAGAGAGCATCTTCTTGAAGAGATCCTTCTCATGCAGGTAGGTCTTGTTCAACCGCTCAACATCGGTTTCATCGGCCTTGATGCGGGTAATCTCGTTCCATACCTTGCGAAGCTCCTGAGCCAGCGGGTCACCGGACTCTTCAAAGCCCAAGCCCTCACGGCGCTTCTTGATCTTCTTCGTCAGTTTTCTGGCCAGGTCTTCATAGTCGGCAACACCGAACCTTGAGCGGCTGTCCAGGTATGACTGCTCCACAACATCATACAGCCGCTGGATCTCCAAACGGAAATACTCCAGCTGCTGATCATACGCCGCTCGTTCTTTCTGCAGCTGATCGGAATCGAAATACTTCAGCCGAATCTGATACCGTTCGTCAGGAAGAATCGCTGTTTCGGTATCCTCATATTCACGGACAATCAGCTCACGCGCGTTTTTAAGGTTCTCAACATACTGGTATCCCATTTTACTGGTATCCAGGATTGAGGTGATGGAATTGATAACGGTGTTAAACCCGCGGTTGCGGATATTTTCCATATCAATGATCTTCTTCAAATTCTCGCGGATATTTACCGGATCAAACTCGCTGGGATCAATTTCCGCACGCAGCCCCTCGATTTTATCCATGAGATCCTTGGCCAGGAAGGTATAGCGTTTGGATGTTTCATCCTCGGCGTTATCATCCGTATACTCCGGAACCCGCTTCATTTTTTCAAAGATAATCTCTGAATCGGAGAGCTCTTCGCGACCCTCGTCTATGAGTTCATCCTGATACCGCTCAATCTCCTGATCAATCAGGTTCGTGATTGTTCGGCTGATCTGGTCCTTGATCAAGTACTCAACGGTTGCCTGATACTGGAAGATCGGACTGATAAGCTCGGAATCCAGGATATTTACCGAAAGTTTGACATCGGATACGGTCTTCGGTTTGGTTGCACTGTCTTTAAACGCACATTTCACTACGGAATATGCATTTTCACCGCGAATAAACGCACCCACGTCGGTTTTCTGCCGCAGCAGGGAGTTGGTTTCATTCTCAAGATCGTTCATACCACGCTGAATATGTCCCTGCAGGTGTCCGTACATATTAACGATCGATTTTTCTATTTCTCCGGTGTTGAATTTGTCCGCACCGGCAATCTCATCCAGCATTGAGGCGATCTCTTTGGGCGTATAGCGGGCAAGAGATTTATTTTCCTCTTTATCGATGAAATTGCGGATTTTTTTCACCATCTCATCTTCAGTGGTGGTGATGTACCGGTTGAACATGTTCTGGTAGTTCTGGTTAAAATAATTGTACAGCTTTTCTTTTAACCCGCCGGTAACATCCAGCTTCTCAAGCACCTCGGGCGGAAGCTTGGACTGAATAGTCTCAAGAATTCTTTCAGTCTCTTCCTGGACCAGATTATCGTATTCCCGTTTCTGGTCTCGCCCCTCTTGTGCCAAACTGTTCCGGGACCCAACCGCCGAAGGTTTCGTCGGGTGGAAAATATTTGGGCTGTGTGTAAGATCGGACATGGATATTCCTCCTCTTCAATCATCCTCGAATACTACATAGAAGCGAACCGCTTCTCCAATAATTCTATGTGATCGCCGCATACAATACCGCACAGCACGCATGCAATCGATCAATTATTGCTATTATTCATCGCCCTGCAGCACAGTCTGATTATAGTTCAAGTTTTCGATAAATGCACGGAATTCCTCCAGCTGCATCCGGGAGGATCTGTATGCCTCCGACAAAAACTCTACCGCAATCTGCCACATGCTGTCGTTATCGCGAACCCGATGCATGCTGCCGTCGGGCAACATGAAGACATTACCAGGGTAAATCCAGTCAGGATCCCGATGCGGAAATGCCTCCTCGCCAATCAATGCATACCCGTTGTTGTATGCAATCCAGTTCGTAACCCTCAGGACCTCCGTTATAGACCATCGCCCGGACACCGATTCAGGGAGAGCCTCTGCTGCGGACCCATCCTCAGCTGCCGGAACTGTATCCTGCTGCGCATTCTCCGACCCCGCAGCCGGAGCTTCTGTTGCAGGCTCCTGCTCAGCCGGATCGGCCTCAGCTTGCCCAGCCTGTTCTGCCCCGGCGGCTTGCTCGGCCGGATCGGCCTCAGCCTCCTCAGCCGATTCGGCCCCGGCGGCTTCCCGGGTCTCTTCCGGCCTATCCTGCCCGGCTTCCTCCGGCCTATCCTGCCCGGCTTCCTCCGGCGCCGGGACGTCCCCGGTATCGCCTGAATCTGCGGCATCAGATTCCGCATTCTCCGCCGGCGGAGATTCAGCCGCCTCACTCGCACTGCGGTCAACCGCGGTAATCGTTTCCCCGCCGCCGTTCAGCCAATAGCTGCGAAGGAAAAATCCCCCTATACCCAAAACCAGCAGCAGCAACAGAGCAGCACCGGCAATCTTCCGCCATGGGAAACCGCCGGCGCCGGTACGCTGCGGCTGCATTTGCCGGGATACGTTGCCCGGGGATCGCCTGCCGTCCGCCGGGGCAGTCCAGACCCCTCGCTGTGAGCCACCCGGCCCGGCAGCCCTGTTCCGGCCTGTGCCTGCAGCCTCGGGCTGACCGGCGTGAGCCGTGGACGCAGCATCCTCCGTGGCCGCGGAGGACTTCCCGGCCGCCGCGGCTGCGGAGGATTGACCGGCCGCCGCATTCCCGGCGGTCTTCGGGGCAGCTACCGGCTCCACATGGCGGGCCTTCAGCAGCTCCTGCAAGGTAGCACTTAACCTTGCCCTCTCTGATTCAAAGTAGCTCTGTCTGGATGGAATATCCAGTAAGTCTTGAATTTTCTTCCGTGCAGCATCACAAGACTTCAATACACCGCGCGACATTCCCTCCACAGGGAGAAAGATCAGGTGCATTGAGGACGTATCCTGCAGGAGGCGAGCCGTCATCGGCATGCCGACGTTCCGGTGAACGGTTTCCACCTCTCCGGCCAGCATCTCCGCATCCTGCAGATCATATCCAAGCGCCCGCTGATTCCAGGCCCACACACGAACTGCTAAACCGACAAAGTCATCCGCAGTTTCCAATCCGCACAGCTTGCGGATTATCTCCCGCCGACCCTGCTCCGACAGATCTGTGTAATCCTTCAACTGATCACGGGGCTCCGCTCCCATCAATCTGATCCAGAAGGACTGTGTCTCTTGTACGTGACGGATGGAAAAATCCTTGCGGGTGTCCAGTCGATACGCGACTCCGCGCAAAAGCGGCGGATGCACTCCCCAGCTCATTTCGCCAGGCAGCTGAAGTACACAATCCCCGGGCGCCGATATCCTCTGCTGTACCAGCAGATGCGGTTCCTCCGGCAGACACGAAAGCCGAACCCCGGATTTTTCGAGCAGCGGTTTATTCAGTGCAGTACAATCGGCGCCGGATTGCTTCATGAGTTGAAACAGAGACAGGGCCCATGCCGACGGAGAATCCGGATCTTCATTCGCAGAATCAGGGTCCAGCATGAACTGCAGTGCGTCGCCGCGGGTCAGATGCCATTTGCACAGATCCAGCAAGGCGTCGCGCTTGGCCTGGCCTGCGAACCTGTTCAACATTCCAATGGGAATCATAGCCTGTGCGGCATCGGCGGCGGTTGATTCATGGAGAAATACCGTCTGGAGGGTACTGTCTTCGAATACTATCGGGGATCCATCCTGCAGCAGCATAAAACCGGAGCCTGCAAAATCCTGGCTGCGATACGCGCCGCGGACGGTCGATACTATGTCATGCATACGCTGCAGCTGATAGACCGCATGTTGATCCTGTTTTTCGCGATCAAATAGATCGAACAAGCGATGGCCGTCCAGGAATACGCGGAGATTTCGGTCACCGTAAAAGACAACCCGGCCGCCCTCTTCGCGTTCGACATCGGTGGCTGGCCCAAGCGGCTGCTCGGCGATCTGTTCATTGCGGATGAAGTGCTTCACTGCATCCACCAGCTCGGGAGAGCCGACATAATGCATGTGATGCGAAACCGGCTTTTCCAGGCAGTCCGCTTCCAGGAAATAGTCGCCGGTCATACGGTCGGTCAGTACGACAGATCCGATATGACGCCGGATATCCCGAGGAATGAAGGCACTGGTACCTATTCGCAGGAAAGGCCGGTACTTGCGATCCGCCTTGCCCATGTAGATAACATAGCACTCCTGATCAATTGTATAGACGCGGTTTTTGCTCGTAATTACGCTCCTCTGACTGTCCACCTCATTACTACTATAGTTCAACAAATATCCACTGTCAGCAATAATATGTATGAATGCTGGTGTTTTGCGCCGAATTCGAGTATTATAAGCCCTACAGGATGGAGATATGGTAATTACACAGCGCCGAAGATGCAAAATAATCCCGATTGCCGGAGGGAAGGGCGGCGTGGGCAAAACAGAGTTATGTGCGAATCTCGGGGTGCGGCTCGGACAGCTCGGCCACGACACCATACTTATCGATCTTGATTTGGGCGGTTCCAATCTGCACTCGGCCCTTGGCGTCAAGAACCGGCACTCCGGCCTCGGAAATTTCCTGTCGGACCGCAGACTGAGTTTTGAGCAGCTGCTGACCGACACCCCGTATTCAAATCTTCGCTTTGTTCCGGGGGATGTGCTTGTCGCCGGCACCCCGAATATCGGGTTTGCCCAGAAGCGCAGCATCATCAGCAATATTGAAAAGCTTGATGCCGAGTATGTTCTGCTGGATCTGGGCTCCGGGGCGAACAATAATGTCGTAGATTTCTTTCTGATATCCAACTCCGGCATTATTGTGACATCACCCCATGTGGGAGCCGTACTGAATGCCTACAGCTTTCTCAAAAATACCGTGTTCCGGTTCCTGCAGCGGGCATTTGCCGGGGAATCAGAGGTAGAGCGCTTCCTGCGCAAATCAATCAAGGAGCGGCGCCCCGGCAATCCGGTTACCGTGGCCTCGGTCATTGAGGGCATGGAAAAGATTGATAAAAAGCAGGCCCAGCGAGCCGGCCGCTTTATCAGACTCATGCAGCCTTCCCTGGTTCTGAACCTGGTCCGCTCAAGCGATGACCTGAATATCGCCGAGAGCCTGCGCGATCTGACCCGAAAAAACCTGGATGTAGACCTTACCGCGCTGGGCTTCATGATTCATGACGATCACCTGGCAGGCTCGCATCGCTCCCATGCCCCGATCGTTGCATCAATCCCGGACTGTCTGCTGGCTTTCGAGGTCGACAGAATCGCCCAGAAGATAGTGCAGTCGCCCGAGTTTCCTACCCTCCCGCTGGAAAAAGAGATGTACAGCGACTCCTATGAGCTCATGCACATCGAATCGACCAACGACCTTGCTCAGCTGCAGCAGAATCAAGGTCCGGAGCCGGGCCAATCCCAGGCTAATGCCGAGGAATTTATAGAGATACTTACAGCCCAGAAAAAACAAATACGGGATCTGCAGAATACCGTCCGCCGGCTTTCGGTACGACAGCAGTACTGACCCTGCAGAGGGAACTAGGCATGAGCAATGAAATACCGCGGCCGCCGCAGATAAAAAAGCAGATTCATCGCGAGCGTGCATTTTATCATATTGAATGGTCGATACTCGAACCGGTTTCCCGCCATACCATACACTCGTGTGTACCGTCGCTGCCGGGCATATGGGAGATCTACTACCTGGAGAACGCGCGAATACCCCGAATTCTCAAGATGGGGCGTGCATGGTACGGTGGCCTGCGCAATGTTCTGCGACTGGAGGCGGACGGCACCGAGCTGCAGAACCGTGACCTGCAGGAGGTTCTGGAAAGCGGCGACAGCTACTACCGCTATACCGTGTGCGAGATTGCAGCGGACCTGGAAGAGGTGTACGACGTATTAACCACATTGCGCGGGGTACCCAGCCCGGCACCTCCGCCGAAGCGATATCGCGAGGTGCGCATTCTGGAACCGGACGAGATGCTTATTAACCGCAACCGCAAGCCGTTTGAGGCCCGCAAGCCCCCGGTCTCTTTCGGTAACCGGGTGCCGAACATGTTCGATGCAATGCGGATTATGGATGAAATGAAGGATGAAGAGGCAGGACCCGAACACTCCTCCGGCACATCGTAAGCCGGTTTGAGAACAGCCATCCCTACATGAGCAGCAGGCGCTCGACCGCCTCGGCCACCCCGGCACGATGATTGTCCCGGCTGGTTACCCAGTCGGCAGCCGCATGTATCTCCGGCAGCGCATTGGACATTGCCACCGAGTAGCCTGCCCAGCGGAGCATGCCCAGATCATTCGGGGCATCTCCAATCGCCATTACCTGTTCACGAGGCACACCGAGCCGCTTGCTCAGAAATGCCAGGGCATGCCCCTTGTCCGCCATCGGGGCCATAACCTCCAGAAAATACGGCTTGCTCACGAAGACACCGGCACGGTTTCCCAATAGTTCACGCAGCTCCGTCTGGTACTTCTGCAGCAGCCCGGGATCCCCGGGGAGCACATACTTGATCGGCTTGAGGGCCAGCATCTCTTCCGGCGAGGCAAGCACCTTCTGCATGCGCGTCAGTTTGGAATCAATATGAGTATGGGCATTCTCACCCGTAACATAGATGGTATCTCCCTTGTATGTCTGAATCGGGATCCGACGGGCGACGGCCCATTCCATGACCTGATGCGCAACATCTTCCGGCAGCCCCTCATACATCAGCTCCTGATGTGTATCCGTCTGCTTTACGATTGCACCGTTAAAGCAGATCGCGTACCCCTCGCGGCGATGCAGTTCAAGCTGCTCGATATAGGGCTGCATGCCGAACGGACTGCGGCCCGATGCCAGCACCACCCGGATGCCGCGATCCTCCGCTGCTATTATCGCATCATGATTTTCTTTTGAGAGCTGCTGATCATGATTCAGCAGGGTGTCGTCCAGGTCCATTGCAATAAGTTGAATATTCACATCCGTATTCATATCTCACCGGTCGATAATTGACAAGACGACAAGCAAAACGAATCCCAGCGAGGTTATCCCGGCCATGCCGAGAAAGGCACCCTGCACCGATTCCCCGACAATAAACAGCCGCCCCAGGTTACCGGCTGCAAACAGCCCCAAACTGAAGTGCAGATTGAATACCAGCGACATACGGCCCCGAAAGTGAACAGGGGATCGATCCATCAGGTAGCCCATAAGAGTGGGAAAGACAACCCCGTGCGCAATCCCGTAACAGGCCCCGGCGGCAGCGAGCAGCACAACCCCCTGTGCAAAGTAGGCCGACAAAAGACCGACGGGTACCATAAGGATAGGGATGCACAGAACCTTTCGCAGCGGAAAGCGATCGAAATGCCGACTGAAGCCCAGGCGTATCGTCGTAACCGCCACCGGATAGGCAATGTAAAACGGACTCACCATCCCCAGCCCCCTTTCCAGTACCAGATCCGGCAGAAAGGCAAGACTGGTGCCGAATCCGCTGCCGAGAACAAATACCCAGAACAGCGGAGCAAGAAAGGTTCTATCGCTGAAAACCTCGCCGAAATCACTCAGTTTCGGATCTGTTCCGTTATGCTGGTGCTTCTTTTCGGGAAAGAGCCGCAACAGCACCAGCGACAGCATGAACAATGTCAGTGAGAAAATATACAGACGGCTCAACCCGCCGGCATCGAAAATCAGTTCACCAATGGCGATGGCCGTAAGCCCGCCCGCCTGCCCCATCAGTCCGAACAGGGCAAACCCGCGGGAACGGTTGCCCGCCGGCAGTGAATGTCCCAATGCGGCGTTAAATCCTACCATCATAATCGCAAAGAGGGATCCCTGGAGGGCACGGGGCACAGCATACAGCTCTGCGGCCGGCATCGGGACGAAGTACAGCAGGGGAACAGCAATGTTCAGCAGAATCGCGGCAGCAAGGATATCCTTTGCCCGGAAGTGGTCCACAAAAAAGGCCAGAAAGGGCAGAACGATAATTCCGCCGACCCCGGTAAAGCTCATAATAAACCCGGTAACAGCCGGATGAATCCCCTCAAGCGCCAGGTGTTTCGGCAGCAGATTAAAGCTTTCGTTCCCGCTAACCCCGGCAAACAGTGCGCCGGCCAGAAAGAAAACGGTAAACGGTATTGTACGACGCTGCTCCATTTTCGGCTCCTGTATGTTTAATAATGCAAATTCCGGTGAACTGTAGTACACTGCAATGTATGGAAGAATTCAATGCATTACCGGCTCGAATCCAGAAGCATTTACGCGGAATAACCGAATCCTCGGGCCTGCCGCCCGGAGATGAATCACTGCAGCTGCTCGCGCGTAACTGGATAGAAAAGCGCTCCCTGTTCGAGAGCCAGATTGAATCGCTGGATATGCTGGAACCAGCCGGACTTGCCTCCGAGGATCCTCGCGCCGTATTGCTGCTGACCTATTCCGGCTCACTCATCGGCCTGGAAGCTGAAAGCAACGGATCGCGGCGATTTGAGTATGCCAGCATCAAGCTGCGGCATGATGTGCCCGACGTCACAACTGCGGACTCCGTAGTTATAAATGATGATCTGGCGGTTGATCAAGTGGCCGCCTTCAGCGGGGCGCCGATCTCGCGTACATCCGAGATTCTGCGCATCGCCTGTTTCTCCCCGGAGCTGCCCGCGGCCGAGCAGAATCGACGTCTTCGCGAGGCAATGCTGTTCCTGACCAACGGGTTTGCCAAGCTGAACCGGTCTCTTACCCAGGTAAGTACGGATATGGATCACTTTACCACCCAGAACATGGTGCAGTTTATTGCCAGGCGAAGCGGTCTCACGCAGGCCAAGACCCGGGAGGTGATTGATAATTACATATCGATGGTAAAGGCCGGCATGCTTATGGGCGAGAGGGTTCCGGTCGGCAGCCTTGGACGGACGTATGCCCGGCCGCGCCCGGCCCGCAAAGCCTATATGGGCCGGAACCCGGCAACCGGCGAGGAGATGATGATCCCGGCCAGGCCCCCGACAATGGCCCCCAGGTTTTCCTTTTCCAAGACGGTCAAGGAAAGTGTGGAACGGATGCCGGCCTCCGAATAGGGGGCCGGCGCCGCTTGCACATACCCCATTTTGAATCTATCTTAGGGTAACTATGGCTAAAACACACATACGCGAATACAAAGACTTCCGCTTCAAGGTTCTGTTAACCGTTATCCTGGTCGTTCTGTCCACACTGATATTCCAGAACACCCTGCTGCTGTATCCCCCGTTCGCGATGCTGGCCCTGCCGAACTTTATGACGGTATTCATGCAGATGCTGCTCACACTGCTGATTATTGCACTTCCTGTTATCGGAGCGCTCGGTGCGGTTATTGTACGAACCCTCCAGCCTCTGCATGATGCTGTGTCCGCCATAAGCAGAAACAAGGAACTTGACGAGCAGAAATACTACGCCGCCCGACGATCCGTCTCGAAGCTCTGGAAGAACGTCATTATCGCCAATATCATTGCCTATTCGGCAGCATGGCTGGTCGGCGTTGTGTTTGATATCGGTTCTGTAATCAGTATACAGGGATTGCTGCAACTGCTGTTTGTGCTTTCAATTGCTGCATTCGCCGCAATGCTGCAGCACAGTATTATCACTATAATTATAGCCCGTCCGCGGGCAATGCTGAAGATCCACTCTATCGATGAAAAACGCGATGTACGCATCATGGATGTGACCAGAAAATCCGTCCAGCAGACCCAGATTATCGCATCATTTCTGGTTATGACGATGGCCTTCGGTTTTTTGCAGATATACAGTATAGAGCATCGCTTCCAGAATCTTATGACCTCGGTGGCAACAGATGAGATAAGTCTGCAGGAGGCTGAAGACGGCTATTATACCGAACTCAGCCAGATTCCTGGCTTCAATATTACACGCAGCGAATTCAGCATTACCGACCACCAGCCGGAGATTTCACGCTTTACGGTTATCCTGTTTCTGTACATCGTTTTTCTGGTGATTATTGCCGGCGGCGCCTATTATCTCGGTTCAAAATCCATGCTGGGTCAACTCATGCTTATTCGCCGCAAGCTGAAGGAACTGGTACAGGGCGATGTCGAACTCACCCGCAAGATAGAGATAATCGAGTTCGACGAGGTGGGAGATATCGTTGCCTACCTGAATGCATTTATGGACCAGATGCGCGAGCTGCTGGAGACGATGGTGAATGCAAGCCGTCAGGCAGCCGACTCCTCGGAGTCGCTGCAGGCAGTAATCCATCGCACCAGCACCGCTGCGGAGCGTATGGTCTCCGCAGTGAATCAGGTATCCTCCAGCGCAGACGAGCAGATGGAATCGGTTGAAACCACCGGTGCGGATATTCGCGGCATACTGTCGTCGCTGGAGACAATCTCCGACCAGGTGAATACCCAGGCAAGCTTTGTAGAGCAGACATCCAGTTCGGTGAATGAAATGGCCGCCTCAATCGACTCGGTAACCCAGGCGGCGCAGAAAACCAATACCGTCAGCGAGGAGCTCACCAAGGTAGCCCGCGACGGCAGCGACGCAGTCAAAAAGTCGATTGCGGCAATCCGGGAGATTGAGGCCGGCTCCCAGCAGATTAATGACATTGTGACCGTAATCTCCAAGATTTCCGCGCAGACCAATCTGCTGGCCATGAATGCGGCGATAGAGGCGGCGCATGCAGGTGATGCCGGGCGCGGGTTTGCGGTTGTGGCCGAGGAGGTACGCAACCTGGCCGAAAACAGCTCGAAAAGCGCCAAGGGAATCACATCGCAGATCAAGAGCATGCTGGAGCGGATCGAGAACGGGGTCGCCCTGTCCGAGAACGCCGGCGTCTCCCTGGACCGGATATCGCAGGACATTGAACAGACAAACCAGCTGGTCGCCGAGATTTCCCTGGCCATGAAGGAGCAGAACGCCGGCACCACCGAGATCCTGCAGAGCATAACCTCGCTGGTGGAATCCACCCAGACGATCAGTGAGGTGGTGAACACCCAGCGCGAGCGCAGCGAGGCCATGAAGCAGTCGGTTACCGAGCTCATTCAGGCATTCAGCGAGATTCAGTCGGCAACCCATCAGCAGGCCAGCGACAACACCGAGATTGCCTCGTCGGTGGAGCATATGCAGCAGGTCGCTTCCGAAAACGAAAAGGTTGTCGGCCGGCTGAAATCCGTGCTGGAGCGTTACTCCCTGCAGTTTGAACGCGAAATATAATTGCTGAATTTACACAGAATACCTGCGCGCTACTGGAACCGCACCCGATACCGCGATATCATTAGATGCAGATACATTAGTATTATTAGGGTCATTCCCTAAGGAGAAGTCCATGAAACAATTATCAGGAATCCTGCGTGCCATACGGCTGCCGGCCATTTTTATCAGCGCTGCCATAGCCCTTATGGCATGCGACTGGGTAATGCCCACCGAGGTGCAGTTAAAAGGGACGCCGGACTATCAGCTGCCGGCCGGGGTCAGCACTATAGATGTGCGTGATCATATCGACCTGGATAAAGACCTGCTGACCGAGCTGCGCGCGTCCTTCGGTGAGGAAGCCGTAACCGGCGAGGTTGAAAACTTCCTGAACTTCGACTGGCCCGTTGCCGCCGACTTGTCCTACTCCAATTCCGAGTTCCTGAATACCAACGGCCTCGGCGGCTTTGCTATCGGCGACCTGAACTGGTTTCCTGACCAAAAAGCCGACTGGGAAGCACAGCGCGAAGAAGAGTATGCTCTTCTGGGCGAAGCCCTCAACAGCGGCGAATTCCCGACTTCTTTCGATACCCCGTCGGCTAACGTCCCGACTACTATCGAGCTGAAGCAGAACTATCCCAACCCGTTCAACCCCTCTACGCAGATCGAATACACCCTGGCCGAACCGGCTAACATCACCATTGAGGTGTATGATACGGCCGGACAGCGGGTGGCCACGCTTGTTAACGACTCGTTCCAGCAGTCTGGCACGCATAACGTCCGCTTTGATGCAAGCAGCCTGAGCAGCGGCGTTTACTTTTACCGCCTCTCGGCCGGCAGCCAGCAGCTTACGGGCAAAATGACGCTGATCAAATAATACATAATTTTGTTCAGTTTCTTATTTTAAGCTGCTAAAATTCGCATCGGAATAATTGCCCCGGCTATAGTTTTATAGTCGGGGCTTTTATCTTTTAACAAAGCAGGTTTCACCCGGCACGTCTGAGGCTTGTTCCGCCAGCCTGCCGGCGCGCCATTCACGAATTTCTCCGCGCTTATTTCAACTTTTATATCTCACTATTTATGCAAAAATTATCGGCCAGGGCTGCTTTTTATTTTATGATGACAGCCCCCCTGCTTCTGCTCCTTTCCTGCACAAACACGCCGGAACCCGCCGCCGACGGCGTGTCTGAGCAGGTTATAGCTACGATCGGAGACGATTACACGCTGCCTTTTTCGAGGCTCCGGCAGTTCCATCAGGATCATGAGTTTGGCGCCCGCTATCCCGATAGCGAGTATCGTGGATACGAAGAAGCCATGGAGTATCTCATCACCCGGCGGCTCAAGCAGATTGATTTTTTTGAGTCTGGCATGTACCAAAATCCCGGCCTGCAACGGCAGGTGGCCCGCCTGGTGAGCGAAGAGCTGGAGCAGGCCTATTTCAGAGAAAAGCATCTCTCTGATTATATAAACGACGAGGCCATTTCGGAGTACTATCAGGGCATGCAAAAAGAGTTCTTTTTTCGCCAGATTGAGCTTCCAAAATCCTCGCGTTCGGCCGATGCCCGCGGGCAAGCAGAACAAACCATTTCCGAAATCCTGCGGGCCTACGAAGAGGGCGAATCCTTCCGCCGGCTTATGTTGCAATATGATGCGGACTCGTCTGTGGTTACGCAAACGCTGCGCGGCGATGAAGACCGCAGCAGCCCGCTTTTCAAGCAGCTCTATAGCCTCGGGGAAGACGATATCAAGGTGGTTGAAACTGCCACAGCTTTTCTCATCGTGAAAATCGACCGCGTAGAGCCGGTTGAGGCACCCGCCCCGGAGCAGGTACGCAGCGAAATCGTGGAAGCGCTGCGGGAAATACACCTGCCCCGGGCGCTGGAGGCGTTTGAGGAGGAGAAGCAGCAGCTCATAAACGATGATGAAATAGACTGGAATGAGGCCGCTTTGGCCCGCTTATCGGCGCTCACCCAGGAGAACAGCCCGTCATTTTTTGAGGAGAACACCTATCGCCAGATCGTGGAGGATGAGATCAGACGGGATGAAAACCGCGTGGTTTTGAGCTACGGAGCCGCCGGGGAAAACGGCCGGGCACGGGTTACGTACAGCGATTATATCCGCCTGCTCGATGAAGTGCTGATTCCCGAAACTTCCCGCGGTCTGAGCGCCGAAGAATATAAGGCGTTTTTGACGGAGGCCATGCAGCGCGATCTTATCACCGGAAAAGCGCGGGAAATGGGCTTGGATCAAGACCTTATGAAGCCGGATCAGGCCAGCACCGAACTCCTCGACAGCGCCCTGCGGCTGTACGATCAAACCGCGATACGGGATAACATCCCGGAAGCTACGCCAGCCCGGTTGCGCAGCTTTTATGAAGCGCACAAAGATTCTATTTTTGCCCGCCCGGCCAAAGCCAGAATTTTGGTAAAACAATACGATACGGCTGATGACGCCCGGCGCGCATGGGAGCGTTTTGAAGCCGGCACCGCCTTTGAAGACCTGGCTTCCGGCTATGCTGTGCGCAGTTTTGTTGCAGATAGCAACGGAAATATTACCTCGTTTATGAGCCGGGAAACTCCGTATTTGGGGGAAATAGCGTTCAATATGGAAGAAGGAGAGGTGCGCGGGCCGGTAGAATATGAACATGCCGAAAACGGGCGGCAGCACGTCATCGTTAAAAGCGACCGCCGGGAGGATGCTTACACGCCGGCTTTTTCCGAGCTTTCGGACAGTCGTCTCGAGCGCTTGTTTCAGACCTATCATGAACGCCGGCTTGCCCGCCGCCTGCGAAATGAGTTGTGGGAAAAATACCCGGTAAGCGTTCATGAAGATCATCTGAACCAGCAGCTTTCAGCACGCTGATTTTAAGCCCAAATGCCTGTGAACATATCAAAAAAACGGCCCGCCCTTCATCCTGAGATGAAGCGACGGGCCGCTTTTGTTGCTGAGGCGTTTCTTTAGGCTGTTGAATCAGGCGTATGCTCTTCTTTTATTAATAGAGCCGAAAAGCCTCGCAGCCATCATTTAGTCAGCGTCATAGTTCGGGTTATTGACTGCGCTTCTGTCGAGAGGCGATACATATACACCCCTGAAGAAAGATTAGCGGCATCAAAACTAACCGTGTAGCTACCAGCGGGCTGGGCCTGCGCATTTA
>CAZANF010000030.1:0-16908 GCA_964486425.1 uncultured Spirochaeta sp.
CTGCCGCAGAGTCCGCAGCTCTATAAACAGCTGCTGATGGTTTCCGGGTTTGACCGCTATTTTCAACTGGCTCACTGCTTCCGCGACGAGGACGCCCGGGGCGATCGCCAGCCCGAGCACACCCAGATCGACATGGAGATGAGCTTTGCCTCGCGTGAGGACATCTTTGCGGTCACCGAGGGCTTGATGGGCCATGTATTCCGGACCACCATGAACCTGGAACTCCCCTCGAAATTCCCGCGGTTAAGCTATCACGAAGCGATGAACCGTTTCGGCTCCGATAAACCGGATCTCCGCTTCGATATGGAGATACAGGATTTTTCCAGCTTCGCGCCGAACAGCGGTTTCAGCGTATTCGAAAGCGTGATCGAGAACGGTGGTCATATCAAGGTACTGCGGGTTCCCGGCGGAGCTGAATTCAGCCGCAAGCAGATCACCGAGCTGGAGGACACAGCAAAGACCTATCACGCCAGGGGACTGGCCTTCACCAAGGTGACCGAAAACGGACTGGAAAGCGGAATCGGAAAGTTCTTCACCGGGAGAACGGATGAGATCCGTTCCCAGATTGGTGCAGAAATCGGGGATTTACTGCTGTTTGTTGCCGATACCTGGAAGATTTCATGCACTGCCCTCGGGGCTGTGCGCTCCCGACTGGGAAAACAGCTCTCACTGATTGATGAATCCCGGTTCGCATTCGCCTGGATCGTCGACTTCCCGCTGTTTGAATGGAACGATGACCTGGAAAAATGGGAACCGGCCCACCACATGTTCACCATGCCGCGCGCGGAGTACATAGACACCATGGAATCAGATCCCGGATCTGTGAAAGGCGACCTGTACGATCTGGTATGTAACGGGTATGAAATGGCCTCAGGCTCGATCCGTGTGCATGATCCCGAGCTGCAGCAGCGTATATTTGATATTGTCGGCTTTCCACGTGAGGAAGCAGAACAGCGCTTCGGATTCCTGCTGAAGGCCTTTCGCTACGGGGCTCCCCCTCACGGCGGTATCGCACCCGGGCTTGACCGCCTGCTTATGGTAATGTCGGGGGCACCAACCATACGTGAGGTTATCGCCTTTCCAAAGAACACCCAGGGGATCAGCCCGATGGATGAGTGTCCCAGTCCCATCGACGAAACTCAACTGCATGAGCTCGGTCTTATGAAACTGCCTCCCGCACCCGAGTCAAAAACAGAGACATGAGGCTTGCAAGTCTGCTGGCAGCAGGTGCACTTCTGCTCGGCTGTGTACTTGCCCCGGAATCGAGCATAAAAACAGCCGGCCCCGGGGGTTCGGCCGCAGCCGGACCCCATTCTGCCGTCGCAGCGACCGGACCCTCTTCGGCTGCCACAGCAGCTGGAGCCGCGACGGAGGCTGCAAGCACTGCAGCAGCAGCTTCACCCATAGCTGCGGCCCCTGCTCCGACCATAGCGACCTCCACGGCCTCATTGGTCCGGGCCGCTGGCGAGATCCCGCCGCAGCTGAAGCTGCTCGCAGACGCATATCCCGGTGCATTTCAAACCCGTTTCGACGACACATACGGATGGGGTGTACAGTTTGATCACGGTACCTTCATTCCCTGGGATGAGGGCAAGCAGCACACCGACTTCGAAAGCCTGCTTGCAGATCCCAATCTGAAGGATATCTTCGCAATCCCGTATATCCCTGTTTGTCCGGACAGCAACGCCAATAGCGACACTCCCGCCCCTCCGCCTGTCAACCACGACCCGGGCCGAATCCGGCATCAGGGCTTCTTTCAGGCACTGTACGGTTCAACCCGCGAAGAGGTGGAGTCCTGGCTGCAGCCGGTTCCGTAGCTGGCTGGTATTACCCCGGATGAAGAGACTCAGGTGCTCCTGGTCACCACAACACATGGCGTAGCAGAGCGACTGCAGCGCATATCGGATCGGCTGGAGAGGCTGCCGCCGGAATATCACCGCTATGTATCCCCCGCTGCCGGAGCCTATTTCTGGAGAAAAATTGCCGGGACCGACCGCCTCAGCATGCATTCACTGGGCATTGCGATGGACATCAACCCTGCTCACGGGCACTACTGGCAGTGGGATGCCCGACCGGACAACAAAAACAACCTGCCAACCCGCATCGTTCGCATTTTCGAGGAAGAGGGATTTATCTGGGGCGGACACTGGTATCACTATGACACCTTTCATTTTGAATACCGTCCGGAGCTGCTTTCCACCACTCGATAATTAATTAACTATACACCTGTTCTCCTTGTTGACCAAGCCCCATCAGTGAGGTAGCCTACCCCAAACATACACGGCACTCACACACGAGGAGGAAGAGATGCACACAATTAAAACCTATAACAAAATTGCCGACAGCGGACTGGATATACTGCGGCAAAAAGGCTACACAATCGATGAGAATGCCCCGGATGCCCAGGGGATAATCCTGCGCAGCCACAAGCTGCAGCCGGAAGAGGTTACTCCGTCCGTTCTGGCAATCGCCCGTGCCGGAGCAGGTTATAACAATGTACCGGTGGATCACTGCAGCGAGCAGGGAGTGGTTGTTTTCAACACCCCCGGTGCAAATGCAAACGGGGTAAAGGAGCTGGTTATTGCCGGTATGCTGCTTTCATCCCGCCGTGTGTATCCGGCCCTCGCCTGGGCTCAGACTATCAAGGATCAAGGCGAAGAGGTACCGAAGCTGATCGAAAAAGAAAAAGCCAGGTTTGCCGGTCCGGAAATCGGCGGAAAAACCCTTGGGGTTATCGGACTGGGAGCAATCGGTGTATTGGTCGCCAATGCCGCAGTTGCCCTCGGCATGCGTGTTATCGGGTATGATCCCTTTCTGTCGGTTGAATCAGCATGGGGCATGTCCGCGGCTGTCGAGAAAGCCGGCAATCCGGATCAGGTGTATCAGCAAGCCGACTACATAAGCATTCACGTTCCCCAGAATGAAAAAACCAAGGGCATGATCAACAGCGAATCCATCGCCAAAATGAAGGATTCCGCCCGGATTCTGAACTTCGCCCGAGGTGGACTGGTAGATAACGATGCCGTGATAAAAGCACTGGATGCCGGAAAACTCGCAGCCTATGTTACCGATTTTCCGGACGCCTCTCTGCTCGGCAGGGATGATGTTATCGCGATCCCGCACCTTGGCGCCTCAACACCGGAGTCGGAAGAAAACTGTGCCATTATGGCCGCAAATCAAATCGACGAATTCCTGCGCCACGGGAATATTGTGAACTCGGTTAACTTCCCGGCCTGCGCATTACCGTTTTCCAGCAAAACACGCCTTACGGTAAGTAACCGAAACGTACCTAAAATGGTTGGGCAGATAACCACTGTACTTGCAGATGCAGGAATCAACATTGATGATATGATGAACCGTCACCGCGATGACATTGCATATAATATTATTGATGTTGATGCTGATATCGACAACAGCGTGGTAGAAACCCTGCGGAAAATCGACGGCGTTATCGGCGTCCGCGTACTTACCGCATAGAGAAAGAGGAAGCGCCAATGCGTTATGTAACACTACTCATGGCTGCCGTGTTTTTTACGGCAGCTGCGGGATGCTCTTCGGCCAATGAGAACTCATCGGCGATGGGCGGAAACTATACTGAAGGAGACACCGTGAAGCTGACAGCAGCTGACGGCAGTGCCGTTGAACATACCCTGGATGATGGGCTGTATGCCGTGATGGAGACCTCGAAGGGCAGCATTCTGCTGAATCTCGAGTATGAGAAAACCCCGTTAACGGTTACCAACTTTGTGGGCCTGGCTGAGGGGACCTTACAGAATTCACGCGGCGAGGGCCCATTCTATGATGGCCTTGTCTTTCATCGCGTAATCGAGAACTTCATGATCCAGGGTGGAGATCCCCAGGGCACCGGCCGCGGCGGTCCCGGATACCAGTTTCCGGACGAGATTGTCAGTGACCTGCGGCATGATGCCCCCGGCAAGCTCTCTATGGCAAATGCCGGCCCGGGAACTAACGGCAGCCAGTTCTTTATTACCCACGAGCCGACACCGTGGCTTGATGGCAAACACACTGTATTCGGCTCGGTTGAGGTCGGCCAGGATGTGGTAAATGCAATTGAGCAGGGCGATACGCTGGAAAAGGTCGGAATTCTGCGCGTCGGAGAGAAGGCACAGGACTTTACAGCCGGACAAAGCGATTTTGACGCCCGCCTTGCCGAGATGCAGCAATCCCAGGAGCAAGCTCAGGAAGAGTTCATCGAGGAGCAGCTTGAGGATATCAATGACAGGTTTGATGATCTGCAGCAAGGCCCGGATGGACTGCAGTATGAGATCACCCGACAGGGCAGCGGGGCTGCTCCGGAGCCTGGACAAACGGTTTCCATTCACTATACCGGGTCCTTCGTAAACGGGCAGGTGTTCGACTCCTCCGAGGGACGGGACCCGCTGCAGTTTCAGGTAGGCGGCGGACAGATTATTCCCGGTTTCGACCTCTCGGTCCGCGACATGAAAATCGGCGAAAAGCGAACCTCCGTTGTCCCGCCGAATCTTGCCTACGGTGCCCAGGGGGCCGGTGGAGTTATCCCCCCAAACGCCTACCTGGTTTTTGAAATCGAACTGATTGATATTGAGTAGCAGGCGATTGAACAGCAATCGCAACACCATGGCGGTGTACCTTGGACTGGTCACCGCCATGGCCTTCTACGGCTTATCATTTCTATCTACAAAAGCAGTGCTCCGGGAACTGGGGCCGATCGGCATACTGCTGGTTCGCATCTCGGTTTCCAGTCTGCTGCTGTCCGTAATCCATCGCCTGGGCAGCAGCTCCCGCCGGGCTTCTTCACGGATTCAACGCGAGCATCTGAAGTATTTCGTATCAGTCGCTTTCTTTCAGCCCTTTCTCTACTTTATGGCGGAGAACCTCGGGCTTAATCTGGTTTCGCCGGCTATTGCTTCAATAATTATCGGTACCATTCCTGTCGTAACCCCGGCTGTTTCAGCCCCGCTTCTCGGGGAAAAACTCTCACTCCTGAATCTTGCCGGTCTGGGTCTGTCCCTGGCAGGGGTGGTTATTATCACCCGCGGCGGGGCAAATCAGTCGGTGGAACCCGCCGGGGTACTGCTGCTGTTCATTGCCGTATGTGCCGCCGCAGGATATGCAATTGCCGTTCGCAAGGTACCCGCACAATACGATGCATTTACCATAGTACGCATGCAGAATCTATTGGGTATCCCGATGGTGCTGCCGTTCTTTCTTCTCTTTGAGAGCGGAACCATTCTGCAGCTCAGTTCCAACTCCCTGCTGCATCTCGGATTTCTGTCGGTGTTCCCATCCACTCTTTCATTCATTCTGCTGAGCCACGGAATCCGGAGGGTCGGTGCCGGACGAGCAAATGCCTTTGCCAACCTTGTACCGGTTTTTACGGCCGGGTTCTCTGTAATCCTGCTGAATGAGCCGATTGTCGCGCGGGTATGGATTGGGATGGCATTTGTTATAACCGGGGTATCTGTAGCTCAACAGAAGAGAACCCCGCGAACAGGAATCCAGGAAGCATAACTTGCTTTTTCTGCATAAATTCCGCAGACTAAGTCTTATATGCAGCTCAAAAATTCAATCCCTGCAATACTGATTCTTGGTACCGTCGGCATCATTGTCGGTCTTTTCCCTACTCTTCTCACATCAGCCACAAAAAGCGGAATACAATTTATTGCATTTGGACTGCTGGCGGCCGCAGTTTTGCTGAGCTTTCTTTTCCGTCGCGGAAAGACCCTTTTTACCGCACTCATACTTGCTCTGCTCATAATCGGGTTTGATTCACCGATTTCCTACCTCATGGTCGACTATCATACGGAGCTGGTATTTAATCTGCTGCAGCTCATCGTGCCGCCTCTGCTGGTACTCATAGCCGTGTCTCCCCGCCGCCATATTCTACATCCCGCCAGCATAGTCTGGATAGTCGCGATCGGTCTCATTACCATCGCAGTTTGGGCAGCAAGATATGATTCGGCCTTCAACAGCCTGGTACAGAGAATTTTCGAACTGCAGCTTATCTCCCGGTGGCTTCCGACAGAAGGTCTTCCTTACCCGGAGATTATTGTTGGGGTCGGTATATTCGGTTTGCTCATAATTATTCTAACAGACTCGATCTATCACTGGGAAAACCCGCTCGCAGCCGTATGGATCGGTGTATATGCCGCAGCCTGCTTCGGCCTTCTCACCCTCCCCTCACCCCTCATCTCCACACTCTGGTTCGCAGCCGCAGCTGGAATCCTCACCATAGCTCTTATCCAGTATGCCCATAGAATGGCATTTCTGGACGCGCTTACCATGGTGCCGAACAGACGTGCGCTGGATGAACAGCTTTCACGATTACGAAATCTCTATGCGATAGCAATGGTGGACATAGATTTTTTCAAGCAGTTCAATGATACCCACGGACATAAAACCGGCGACAATGTGCTTCGGAAGACCGCGTCCCAACTGCAGCAGGTCGGCGGCGGAGGAAGAGTGTTTCGATATGGCGGTGAAGAGTTTGCAATAGTCTTTCCCGGAAAAACCGCCCGGGAGGCCGGAATATACTGCGAGGAAATTCGCAAGCAAATTGCAAACGAGCCCTTCTACCGCCGGGGACCCAAACGCCCCCGACGCCCTCCCAAACGTCCGCCAGAAAACAGACCCTCACAAGATAATACCGCACACAAGCTGTCGATTACGGTAAGTATTGGTATTGCAGCCCCAGGCTCCCGTGCAGTGATGCCGGAAAAAATCCAGGAACAGGAAGGTAATGGCTTATACAAGGCCAAGAAAACCGGAGGGAAGATGGTAATTATGGAACGTCAACGTGGGAAATCACAGGTAAATATGGAGAAAAAACCTGTATTTATATACCCAGTAATATATTTGATGTAAAGTAGATAATGGGATAATAAGGAATAGAAGATGATAGAGAATCAGCTGTCGCAAATGAATAAGCTGCTAGGTGAAAACGCGATTCTTTGTTGCTTTAGCGGCCCGTTTCATCAGGAGCTTATTGAGGAGCTGGGAAGAGCGATTCATGGTTATCTGAAGCAAACGGAAGACCCCTCGGAGAAAAATCAGACCTCGTTTCGCAGTATATTCGCTGTGTTTATTGAACAAAGTCAAAATGTAAAAAAATACCTGGAGTCACTGGGAGATTCCGCTGCAGAACGCTCGGGTATAGTGGTAATCGGCAAGGACACTCATGGCTTTTTCGTGGAGTCCGGTAACCGGGTATTGCGAAGCCATGTACCGCAATTGCGCAGCCGTCTGGAAAGACTCCGCGAGATGGATAAAGACCAGCTGAAGAAATTATACAAACAGACCAGCCGCAGTGAGCGTTCCGAGGAATCGGACAGCGCGGGATTAGGATTTATAGATATGGCTCGCAAGGCAAATCGTCCGCTGGACTTTAGCTTTGCCCCGGTTGACGACACTTTCGACTTCTTCTCGCTTAGTGTCACCCTGTGAAAAATGGAGGATCTTTCGTGGAATCATTACATATCGAACCGACAAAATCTTCGCCGAGCATAGATTTTAACCCGGACTCCGGATTGTTATATATTCAGGGACAATCATACCCGGAAAACTCCTTTCAGTTTTTCGAACCCATATTCACCTGGATGGAAGAATATCTGCAACAGCTCACCGGATCATGCATTATCCGGCTGAATCTGGATTACCTGAATACCTCTTCTTCCAAATGTCTCATGGATTTCATCGATATGGCGGAGGAAGCATATAGCGACGGAAAGAATATCAGGATAGAATGGCAGTATGATCCGGAAAATGACAGCTCCGTCGAGCTTGCTGAAGAATTCAAGGAAGACCTCACTATCCCGTTTTACATCCACGAGCTCGAGGAGTTGACATAGTGCAGGAAGATGGGTTTGACATCGAAGAACGCTGCTTGTCACGAGCAGAGGGATTCCTGTCGTCAAGGGAAGAAAACGAAGATACTCACAACCCGTGCTGGATCGAACTCCAGGAGATTACAAAGAACTATAAAAAGCTTTTACGCCAGAGTCGGAAGCTGATGAGAATCAGCGACCGGCTGCAGCTGCAGTTATCCGAGACAAACGATGCCCTCCGCAACGAAAACGAGAAAAACCGAACCCTGCAGACGATTATCAAGCAGTATATTCCTCGCAACACATGGGAAAAGGCCGACCTGAACTCCGAGGCCGCAAATCTGGAGATCCCCAATGAAGAGGTACACCGGAGCTGCATGTTCCTGGATGTAGTCGAGTTTACCCGATTCAGCGAAAACAGGCCCCCTCAGGAGGTCATTCATGCGCTGAATGCCGTTTTCCGTCCGGTAGTGGCCATGATCCAGGAAAGCGGCGGCGATATAGACAAGTTTATCGGGGACTCCATCTTTGCTGTATACCCCCAGGCCCATCAAGCACTCTTAACCGCCATTCGAATACAGCATTTTGTGAACCGCATGCGATTTCTGCCTCTGCGTATCGGAATTCACTCCGGCAGCGTCATTATTGGAAACGTCGGCGGAACCTCGCGCAAGGACAATACCTATATGGGTGATAACGTGAACATATCAGCCCGCCTCCAGACACATGCCCTGCCCGGTGGACTCATGATATCGGAAGCAGGACTTGATGAAGCGCAGCTGCACCATCAGCTCCCCGAACTCTACACCCTTCCCAAAACCCCGCTGCATGTCCGCGGCAGAGAAAAGCCGATACAGATCATACAGATCGAGCCGAAAATCATTCAGATAATTGCTGAACACCAGTTTCCGGAGGGGTAATCGGTGAAGTATCGAATCGCACTCATCCTGCTTCTATGTTTCATATGTGCGGCTGCAACCGGCTGTGACAACCAGGATGTACCAATCGCAGTGGATGGAGAACTGCATGCCCAGGAGTGGAATCCGGAGCGTGAAGGAATGATGAAGCTTGAGGGAGAATGGGAATTCTACTGGAAGCAGCTCATCGATCCGCAGTCCCCTCCGTCAGAACAGGGAATGATCGTAGAGCAGCCGGCCTTGTGGAACGGCCTCGAGATTGACGGAGAGACCCTCTCATCCTTCGGATATGCCTCGTATCGGCTCAGGGTGCACATTGACGATGACTGGCCGGAATTGATTGGTGTTCGCGTCATGGAGATAAGTACCTCATTCAGGCTGTATATAAACGGACAGCTGGTAAGCTCCGCCGGGGATCCGGGAACCTCAGGGGAGACAACCCGGCCTCGACTGGACCCACAGACCAATGTCTACCACAGGAATGGAGCCGAAGAACTCGAGATTGTACTGCATATAGCCAACTTTATTGATCGGGAAGGCGGTCGCCGGCGAAATATATTCCTCGGAACCGGCGAAGAGGCCAATATCCGCCAGTACCGTACCATCGCCTTTGAAGGGATTCTCACCGGCTCTCTGCTGCTGATTGGACTCTATCACTTGATCCTGTATTCATTCAGACGCAAGGAACCACTACCGCTTATATTCGCCCTTGTGTGTTTTGTTTTTGCACTGCGCGGGGTTTTTCAGGGTGAACGGCTCATACTCATGCTGATAGAGATGCCGTTCAGCGTCTATGGAAAAATCTGGTTCATTTTCTACTATATCCTCCCTCCGGTTGTAGTGCTGTTTTTGCATTATCTCTTTCCACAGGATGTATGGCCGCGAATGCTGCACTTCATTCTCGGAATCATGACTGTTTTTTGTGTACTGACTGTCTTCCTTTCACTATCTGCAGGGATCCGGATAATGCCGTACTACCACCCGGTTACCCTTGTCTCGATGCTGTATGCGGTTTGGGTTCTGCTGCGTGCATTACGGCATAGCCGCCCCGGCAGCTGGCCGTTCACTATCGGTGTTTTTGTGCTCATCTCCACCGGGATTCATGATCTGCTGTATACCGAGGGTATTATTCAGACCACCTATCTTGCTCCGGCAGGATTACTGGCTTTCGTATTCAGCCAGTCATACTTTATTGCAGTTCTGTTCTCCAAATCCCTTGCCAGAGTAAAGGCATTATCCGAGCAGCTCCGGGCATACTCCATTCAACTGGAGGACAAGGTGGCGCTGCGCACGCGAGAACTGGAGAATCGCAACGCCGCTATTTTGGAGAGCATTGAATATGCCCGGCTGATACAATCCTCCGTTCTGCCGGAGGATCAGGAACTGGATAGACTGTTTCCGGAGCGCTTTCTCCTGTGGAAGCCCCGCGATATTGTTGGCGGCGACTTCTACTGGACTCATCCGACTGGAGAGAACCAGGGATGGATTGCAGTGGGGGATTGTACCGGGCATGGCGTCCCAGGTGCGCTCATGGCGATGATGGCGATCAGCCTGCTGAATCGTGAAACCCACATATTAAACACCCGTAACCCGGCGGAGTTCCTCCATGAACTGAATACAGCAGTCCGGAGTGCCCTGCACCGCGAGGCTCAGGAAAAAAGTGCCAATGAGGGCTTCGATCTCCTGCTGGCGTATTATGAACCCGGGCGGCTATATGCTGCAGGTGCGCATCTGGGCATCTACTGCATCCACGCCGACGGACCTCGCTACTATCCCGGATCCCGGAAGGGTGTCGGATATGTTGAACCGGGTTCCCCGTTCCGTTTCAAGAGCTTCGAAATTGATCTGGAACCAGGCGATAGCGTCTATCTGATGAGCGATGGTCTGCTGGATCAAAACGGCGGTTCAAAGGGGTTTGCATTCGGCAGGAGACGATTCATGTCACTGCTCGGCGAACTTCAGGATAAACCCTTCAGTTCGCATGCAAGGGAGATAGAGGATCGGCTGCCGCGGTGGGCCGACGGTCGGCCACAGCGAGACGATATTGTACTGCTAGGATTCAGTTGTACACCACAGAGATATACGATGCCGTAAAGCTGGAATCCTGCTCGAGGAATCCAATCATTTTCTCCGCCTCCCGACGATCCCCATAGGGACCAAGCCGCAACCGGTAGAAAATACGTCCTTCATGGTCAATGGTGGTAATCAGGGGAAACAGGGTAGTTTCCTCAATGAAGCGCTTCCGGGCTTCTTCTGCATTCGTGCGGCTGCTGCCGGAGAACACCTGTACCCAGAACTCCTCCGGATCCCTGCCCTCCGGTTTTGCTGCATGGACAGAAACAGCCGCACCGGCAGTCGATCCTGCAGCAGCCTGTGCCTGGGGGCCGGCCGGCTCACGTTCTCCGCTTGTGGTTGACCTGGCGACCGAGGGTTCATCCGTAACAGTCTCCGGTTCGTCCTGTGCTGCGGTTCTCTCAGTCTGCGGATCAGAGGCAGAGGGCTGTTCAGAGACCGGGTCCTGCCGGTCATCCGGCCTCACTTGCGGGGCAGTGATGCGTCGCTGACTGTCGCGAGCACCGAATACAATAGTGATCCCGTCCTCTGTAAGCTCGGTAGCCGGTCCGTCCAGTTCGGATGCCGGCTCATCGCTGTCCGGGACCGTTTCGTCCCGATCTTCATCTTCCGCGAGTCCATCACGCGGACGATCATCTTCGAGACGAATATCATCTTCCTGATCCTCTACATAGGCAAAGGGGTCGAACTCGACCCTGCTCAAGCTGTCGGATGGCTGCGGCGCCGTCTGTTTGGGGTAAAACCATACCAGCCCTGCCGCAATCACCGCAGTAAAAAAAACGGCTACACCAAGCCCGGTTATTAGAAGTCGATTACGATCCATTATTGCCTCTCTCGGTTACTGATCTAACAGCCCTGCTACCTTACGGTAAAGATGCGCTCGGCATCCCCAGTTCGATACTCTATAAATATCGGCGCCCTCCGAGCGGGCTTGAGAGACAATATGTTTCTGGGAGCGGTTTCGCTGCAAAAAGCCGGAGATGGAGATGTTATCCCGCAGCTTTCCCCGAATTAACCGAAGCAGGACCGGAGCCTCTACAAACAATACCCTGTCACACAGGGAATGCAGTCCCATCCGGAACAGAACCGCAGCATCAATCAATATATCGCGATGCTTCTCCTGCTGAATCCACCGGCGTACGGCTTCCACCATGGCCGGGTGAAGGATTGCCTCCAGCTGCTGCAGGCGAGCAGGATCTGCAAAAACCAGACGCCCCAGAGCAGAGCGATCAATACCTCCATCCTGCCGTACAACCTCCCCCCCGAAGTTCGCCGCGACGGTTTCTGCCTTGCTGTTCAGAACCTCATGACCAAGCTTATCCACATCAATTCGAAGCCAGCCGCGCTGCTCCAGAAATTCTGCGATGGTGCTTTTACCGGCACAATATCGACCGGTTAACCCGACAACCATCAGTGCATTGCTCCCCAGCTCTCACCGGTTTCAACACTCACCTGCAAGGGAATGCTCAGCTCGCATGCTGCGGACATCTCTCGGGACAGCAGGTCCTGGACCTGCTCAGCCTCGTCTTGAGGGCATTCAAGGATCAACTCATCATGAACCTGCAGCAGCAGTCTGCTTCGCAGCCCCTGCTTGCGCAAGGAGTCATCCACCCGCAGCATTGCCATTTTCACAATATCCGCGGCCGTCCCCTGAATCGGGGTATTTACCGCAATGCGCTCCGCCCCGCTCCTTTCGTTCTTGTTTCGGCTGTGAATTGCCGGCAGGCTTCGTTCCCGGCCGAACAGGGTTGCAGTTCGCCCGGTTTCCTCCGCCTTCTGCACGGTGTCCGCTACGAACCGCTGGATTGCCGGATAGGTTGCGAAGTAGGTCTGCAGAAACTCTTCCGCCTCCCGGCGAGGAATGTTCAGTTCCCGGCTCAGACGAAATGAGGACATCCCGTACATAACCCCGAAATTTATAGTTTTAGCGATTCTTCGCTGCTCCGCCGAAACCTTTTCAGGGTCTACACCGAAAATAAGCGCTCCAGTCGCCCTGTGAACGTCCTGCTGACTGCTGAATGCCTTCTGCAGACCCGGATCCCCGCTCAGATGAGCAAGGATAACCAGCTCAATCTGCGCATAGTCCGCACTGACGAACACACAGCCCTCGGCCGGGCGGAAAGCCGTCCGGATTCTCCGTCCTTCTTCATCACGAATCGGAATATTCTGCAGATTCGGATCCTTGCTGGACAAACGTCCGGTGGCCGTACCCGTCTGCTGGTAATGGGTATGAATGCGGCCGGTGGCAGCATCGACAAGCCTCGGCAATGAGTCCACATAGGTAGATTTCAGCTTTGCCAGCTGGCGGTACTGCAGTATTTTATCGGGAACCGGGTCCTCTTTGGCAAGCTCCTGCAGTACCGAAACATCGGTGGAATACCCGGATTTCGTCTTCCTGATCGGCTGCAGTCCACGCTCTTCGAACAGGACCTGCTGAAGCTGCTTGGTACTGTTAATGTTAAACTCATAGCCAACCAGGGAAAAAATCTCTGCGGTTATCTCACCAAGACGAACTTCAAGTTCCTTGCTGAAGTCCGCCAGGTAATCAACATCTATCCCGATCCCGGCAAGCTCCATATCCGCCAATATGCGAACAAGCGGCATATCAATATCATAAAAAACTCCGGCGAGTCCGCGCTCATGCAGCTGCGGCTCCATTTTCCGGTATAATCGCAGGGTGATATCTGCATCCTCGGCAGCATACAGAGCAGCCTCCTCCAGCGGAACCTGCAAAAAACTGCCTCCCTTTGCAACGACATCGGAATACCTGGTAGTGCGGTATCCGAGCAGCCGCTCCGCCAATACATCCATACCGAATCCCCCGGCGGCGGCATCCAGCACCCAGGCAGCAATCATGGTATCGAATCCGACCCGCGGTATTCGTATCCCGTTGCGGGCAAGAACCTTATAGTCGTACTTCGCATTCTGCAATACAGTTACTACGCTCTCGTCTTCCAACAGAGCTCGCAGCTGTTCCAGTGCGGCTTCCCGGGGCAGCACCTCTCCGCCCGGACCATACAGGGGACAGTAGCAGCCGGTCCCGGCTGCATAGCTGAGTGAAAATCCCGCAAGCTCCGCTTCCATCTCATTCAGAGAGTCGGTTTCCGTATCAACAGCACAAACCCCTGCTTTCCGTGCAGCGGCGACCCATTCCTGAAGATCATCCAGCGAGGTAACCAGGGTGTAGCTTCCGGGTGCATTATCGGATAAATCCGTCTTGGGGGCGGCTGTACTCTTCGGAGGCTCGTGTGTCTTGTCTTTTTTTATCTCCTCACTTTTTATCTCATCACTGCCCTTGTCACGCACATTCACCACCTCTCCGGTGGAACTGGATCCGCCGTCCCAGCCCATTTCCGTCGCAATGGAATTCATCTCCTCCCGCAGCAGGAGGGGAATGGCTTGTTCGAAATTGAGTGATTCGACCCGCAGTTCATCCAGGCTCAGCGGCAGTTCAACATCGTAAATCAGTTGAATGAGTTCCCGACTCAGATAGGCGCTGTCCCGGCCGACCTCGAGTTTTGAGCGCTGACTCTTCGATGAAATCTGATCCAGATGATTATAGATATCATCCAGATCCTTGAACTGGTTCAAAAGAGCCGCAGCGGTTTTTTTACCGATCCCTTTCACCCCGGGTACGTTATCCGAGCTGTCGCCGACTAGCGAAAGATAATCCAGCACCTGCTCCGGGTACACACCCCAGGCCTCATACACCCCCTCCCTGTCCATCTCCTGCAGACTGCCGCCGTCCGGTTTCAGTATCCGCACCGACCCAGCTACCAGCTGCAGCAAGTCCTTGTCTCCGGAAACAATATAGCAGGCCATATCCCGCCTTCGTGCAAAATCGGCATAGGTAGCCATGATATCATCGGCCTCAAATCCCTCTACACGAACCTGCGGCACGCCAAGAGCCTCAAGTAATTCCTCAATAACCGGAATTTGCGCGGTCAGATCTTCGGGGGTTTTGTCCCGGGTCTGCTTATAGGGGGGATACTGCTCATGCCGGAACGTCGGTCCGATTGAATCCAGCGCTACAGCAAAATAGCCGGGGCTGTAGCGCTTGAACAGCTGCATAATGGTTCTGGCAAAGCCGAACAAAGCCGAGGTGTTCTGTCCGCGCGAATTACGCAGTGGATTCCGAATAAATGCGAAATAGGAACGATAGATAACACTGTATCCATCGAGTATGAAGAGACTGTCCTGATTCATGAATCAATAATAGAGGTTTCAGCCGTGAATATCCACCATCTGCCCCCCGCTTATCGCAGCATACGGGGACGCATGACGGTTGGGGACCCGCAGCTGACTTGCCTTCATACGCATCTGTTCTATCCGCTCTGAAAGACGGGCACGATTGCCTTCATTGTGGCTGGATATGCGAATCCGCATGTCGGTAAGGTTTTTCTGAAGTTCGGAGATATCGGCTGGAAATACCGACTCTCTGCTAAGTTCCTGATACATTTGCTCAAGCGGAACTATGGTTTTCTGTGTTTGAATAATCTGTTCCAGCACAGCGGTCTCCATCTCCACCTGCTGTGCCAAGAAATCTACACTATCCTGGTTGATAGCGGTTTGCTGTCTGTCCAGAACCACCAGATATTCCTGAAACCGTTCACGCTGCTGCTCAAGCATATGTCGAAGCCTGCGCAAAACCGCTTCGCGCTGCGTAATATCCTGATCCGAATATGGATGCATACGCCTTCCTTTATCCTGCTACGTTTATCCCGCCGCCTGATACAGTATCATCCCGGGACTTTCCGGCAATCTCCGCCCATGCGTCCCGGAGAGTACTCAACTGCTTGCGAACCGGCTTGAGAATAGAGGCATCCTTATGGATATTAGCCTCCAGGATCTGCCGCCCGAAATAGGAGTACAAACTGAAGAGATTCTGGGCTATATCTCCGCCTTGTTCAAAATCCACCGAGACCATCAGCTCGGTGATGCAATCCTTGGCTTTGGTAAGGGAATTGTTCACGCTATCATAGCGCAAGGACTTCTCTTCAAGAATATCCACAGCCATGTCAATTTGTCGAATTGCCTCATCATACAGCATAACAATCAGCTGTCCACGACTTGCAGTACGCACCCGGGTTTCTTTGTACGCATTGAGTGCATTACGGGAATATCCCATATTCAGCCTCCCTTCTCATTCATTTACTGCACCCGGTCTCGCAATGCCGAAACCGGAACAAAACTATATCCACGTTCAAGTAACTCGTTTACCAGAACCTCTAAGTGCTGGAACAGGTAATCATCTCTGCCCTCATTCAACTGGTCTTCACCGGGGATCCCTACCCGCATTGCAATAATGGATCCCGGCTGCTTCTCATCAACTATACGTTCTACCAGTTCAGCGCTCGGTCGGTATAGCCCCGCCGCACTATCTTGCGCCCGTTTCGGCACCCAGTCAAGGGCGTCCACATCACGACCAATATATGCATAGCCCAGCTCTTCGGCAGCATCCAATATCTGTGAACCTACATAGTAGTACGGGGCATGCCAGATAAGCGAGAGCTCATGACCGGTAGCGGCGAAAAAATCATCCTCATTCTTTGACAAGCCCTGTTGAATATAGTCCTCCGTCATGCGGAAACGTGAATCGGTCATGTCGAAATAGGCGTGAAAAAGGTTGCCTGCTTCATGTCCCGATTCGATAATCTCCCTGGCTGCCTGGGGATTCCTGTCGATAAACTGCCCGTTAATAAAGAAAGTGGCCTTTATATCATAATCCCGCAGCACAGCCAATATATGCGACAGTCCTTCTACACTATCAACAGCATTGAATACCAGCGAAAGTTCACGCCGCCTGATACGTGAACCATGTGAGAACACCCGGTTATCAACCGGATCATCAAACTCCGGAAAGGCTTCATACCTTCGCTCCGGCAGTTCAAACAAGCGCTCGGTTCCAACCCCATGGGCATCCCTCATCAGCACCAGATTGCGATACGGGGCACCTTCCGACTGATTCTCAAGGAAGACCCGGTAGTCCCTGGTTATCTGAACCGGGTCAGCGCGCTCCGATTCCTCTGCATCCGTCCAGCGGCCGTCTTCCTGCAGGAGTCGTGTCGTGCTGCCGGAGCTGATTACCGGCCGGT
>CAZANF010000031.1:0-16694 GCA_964486425.1 uncultured Spirochaeta sp.
TTTTCACCGTTATAGCGGCCTTGGCCCTGCCGCCGACCACGACAGCAATCCCGTCCTCCGCGATATCCATCGTTTTTCCACGATAGCCGCCCCCCTCTTCCCATGATTCATTCGCATCACGAATATCCCGCAGGGGTAGCAGCACGGCCGACTTCTTGAGGTCCCTGCGTACCGATCCGCGCTTCTGGGTCCGTACCAGTGAATCTGAATGAGCGATGTGCAGGATCGGGAACTTCCGGTCCATGTAGTCTCCTATCACCCTTGATTCAAAATAATACCCTGCATCTTCCGGGCGCCAGAAATATATCTGGAGAGACTTTCCCTTCCAGCTGAATCCGGGGGGAAGGGTTTTTCCGCGCGGATAAGAAATTGCCAGGTAGCGTCGGATATTCTCTACTACAGTTGAAATATAGGCCCTCCCGCCCGGAAAGGTAATCTTGAGGGGCTGTCCTGCCGTGATGCTGCGGCTGCTGGTTATGCCGAGGCGGTATTTCGGCTGATTGAACTCGACGCGTTTACGGAACCCGAAAAGCTGATCCAGGAAATCCCCGTTTTCTTTGGTGTCCTCACTGTTGGTAGCGCGAAAGCGGGTAATGGTTCCGCGAATGCAGCGGTCCAGTACCCGTTCTGACCAGAACAGGGCGGCCGGATTCTTCAGTCTATTCTGCACGGCAACCTTACGGAGCAAATTCACTTCCCTGAAAGAAAACCCCGATTCCTTTCCCTTTACATAGAATTGGACCCACGGAAAACGCAGCCCTCCTTTGCTGATGAGTACGGCCGCACCGATCACCGCTAGAAGCAGCACTATTCCGAGGATTAACCATGCCATGTAGTTCCACCTTTACCTAAACGTATCAATCTGTCTATTCTACTTACATTTACGGCATTTGGCTACCGTAAAAAATTGCGTCCAAAATAAGGTATACTGTCCATATGCAGCGATTTATCCGGGAACTGAGCTCAATTGTTCTGCTCTTTGTTATTATAATGCTTGTTACGCCTTCAGGTTTGGGTCGAAACTGGAACGCGGTACTGCTGCATGCAGCCGCCCTGTTCTGCATCGCGGTTCTTATTACACGCTTTACAGGTTTTGCTGCACTGGTTATGCCCGGGATCAGGCGTACCCTGCAGCATATATGCCTCGGAGCAGGCTATGGGGTACTGGTCTGGATTGTAATTCAGGCTGTTATTCAGGCAGCAGTATATTTGCTTGGACCGCAATGGATGTCGGACATACCAATCTATTCAACCAAGGATCTGCGTCTTGCTGTTGTAGTTCCGGTTCAGATGATGGTGGGCTTGCGCGAGGAGCTGGTATTTCGCGGATACTTTCAAACCCGGTTCACCCAGCTCAGCGGCAGCCGTCCGAACGGGATCATTACCGCCGGCGCCTTTTTTGCAGCAGCACATATTCCACTGGGAACAGCAGTTGTAATACTCTCGTTTTTCGGCGGTCTCTTGTTCGGATGGATGCGCGATACACACCGCAGCGTAATACCGGCAGGGATAGCCCATGGAGTGTACAACTGCCTGTCCCTGCTGATACCACTTGTTTGAAGTCCTATCCGACCGGTACAGATTTAATCTGTTTTGAAGAATCTTGATAAAAGTGTATTCCGTTTCGGAGCGGCATTCTCGCGAAATACCCCCAGATTCAGCAGGCGACGCGAGCGCTCCCGAAGCAGCTGCTCCGACCGCTTTCCACGCAGATCATGCAAGGCCCGCAGCACCTCATCCTTCAGACGATCAGCCATATATACCGGATCGGTATGAGCACCGCCCATCGGTTCCGGGATGATTGAATCAATAATTCCAAAACTTTTCAGATCATAACTGGTCATGCGCAGCAGAGCAGCCGCCTCCTGCGAACGCTTTGAATCCCGCAGCAGGATAGAGGCACAGCCCTCGGGAGAGATTACACTGTATACCGAGTTCTCCAGCATAACGATATGATCCCCGATAGCGATACCAAGAGCACCGCCGGAGCCTCCCTCGCCGATTATTACACATATTATCGGGACATCCAGTACGGACAGATCCCTCAGATTACGCGCTATAGCCTCGCCGATGCCTCGCTCCTCTGCAGCCAGGCCAGGATATGCGCCCGGCGTATCAATCAGGCAAAGAACCGGTCGATTGAACTTCTCAGCCTGTTTTGCCAGACGCAAGGCCTTACGGTAGCCCTCCGGGTGGGCCATTCCATAATTCCGGTAGAGGTTCTCCTTCATGTTGGCGCCCTTCTGGTGACCAAGGAAGGTAAACGGCTGGCCTTTTATAGTGCATATGCCGCCGATGAGGGCTGTATCATCGCCGTAGGCGCGGTCGCCATGCAGCTCGATATAATGCTCGCTGATGTGCTGTATATAATACAGTGCCGTCGGACGGTTCGGATGACGCGCCAGCGTAACCCGTTTCCACGCGTCCAGAACCTCGGCCTCCTCACCCCGTCCGGAGATCTTATCGGTGATCTTGCTCAGGTCTGCATGAATATCGATATTCTCGCGTGCGGCTATCTCTTTTATCTCGGCTAATTTTCTATGCAGTTCTCTGTCGTTCATGCTCTCGTCCTTCCGCCACCCTTCTGGTGGGAATCAATGAGAAAAATCAGGGTTTCACGTAATGCCTTTCGTGAGACAACGCAGTCGGCAAAGCCCTTTTCCACCAGAAACTCCGCACGCTGGAATCCTTCGGGAAGTTTCTGTTTAATGGTTCCCTCAATGACCCGCGGCCCGGCGAACCCTACTAAAGCCTTCGGCTCGGCAATAATGACATCACCTAGCATTGCATAGGAAGCAGTGACCCCGCCGGTCGTGGGATCGGTAAGCACGACAAATACCGGCAGGCGCTCCTTGGCCATCAACGCCAGCATGTGACTCGTCTTGGCCATTTGCATAAGGGAATAGATCCCTTCATGCATTCGCGCCCCGCCGCTGGCGGTACACAGAATCGCAGGCGTCTTTCGCTCAATAGCATGCATAAGGCAGCGGACAATACGCTCGCCGACAACCGAGCCCATACTGCCGCCCATGTATTGAAAGCTCATGGCGGCAATTGCCACCGGTCGCTGCTGGATCATCCCGTACCCGGCTGTCACCGCTTCGTCGACGCGGGACTTGTCCTCTGCTGTCAGCAGTTTATCCTCATAGCCGGGAAAGGCGATCGGGTTTCCCGATAACACATCCTGTCCGATCTCAACGAAACTGCCGCCGTCCAGCAGCATCCTGATTCGCTCAGGCCCGGAAATGCGGAAGTGATACCCGCATTGAGGGCAAACGAAAAGATGCGCCGACAGTTCCTCCTCTTCAATATGCACGTCGCATGCGGGACATTGATGCTTGGCCCGATAAAAACTGCGGTCATCGAGGCTGGAGATAATCCTGTCGCGTTCACGCCGCTGCTGCGGCAGTACCTTCTTCAAGAGTTTTGTGACATCCATTATGCCTCCTCATCCAGCTCATCCAGGAAGCTCGTTCCGAACTTGCCGGATCGGAATACCGGATGGTTGATAATCCGTTTCTGCTCATCTCGATTGGTCTTAATGCCTTCCAGCACCAGCTCATCCAGTACACGGTTCATGCGGTCCAGGCCTTCATTCCTGGTACGCCCATAGGTCAGAACCTTCGCAATTAGTGAATCATAATAGGGAGACACCATATACCCGGGGTACAGAAAACTGTCGATACGTACGCCGTATCCGCCTGGAGGAAGATACTCCTTCACGACACCCGGAGTCCGCGCATTGATGCGGCACTCGACCGCATACCCCTTAACGGCAACATCCTGCTGGGTAAAGGAAAGCCGCTCTCCTCCGCACACCCGTATCTGTTCGCGGATAATGTCGATACCGGTTACCAGCTCGGTTACCGGATGCTCAACCTGAACCCGGGCATTTACCTCCATGAAGTAATGCTGCCCCTCGTACAGAAGAAACTCGATGGTACCGGCGCCGACATAATCAAGGCTTTTAAAAAGGCTTACCGTATCTCTTCCCATCTTGGCTCGGGTTTCGTCATCTACAGCCGATGAAGGGCTTTCCTCGACAAGCTTCTGATGCTTGAACTGCACCGAGCAGTCCCGTTCACCAAGATGCACTACATTTCCGAATGAATCGGCCAGAATCTGCACCTCTACATGACGGGGATTCTCCAGATACTTCTCCATATAGACGGTACCATCGGAGAACGCTTTCTCGGCCTCATTCGAGGCAATCTTGATTGATCCCTCCAGCTCGGACTCGGAACGCACTATACGCATGCCCTTGCCGCCGCCTCCGGATGCTGCTTTCACAATAACCGGATAGCCCATCTCCTGGGCTGATTTTTTGGCGGCCGCAATATCGGTAATCGGTCCGTCGGAGCCGGGAATGACCGGCACCCCGGCATTAATCGCAGAGCGTTTTGCCTCCACCTTATCGCCGAGCATTCCGATAGTCGCTGCAGGAGGGCCGATAAACAGCAGCCCTGCATCCGTAACGGCCTTTGCAAAGGAAGGACTTTCCGACAGGAATCCTACCCCGGGGTGGATTGCATCACAGCGTTTCAGCACTGCAGCAGCTATCAGGTTTGTGGCTTTCAGATAGCTTTCAGCAGCCGGAGCCGGTCCGACGCACACGGCATCGTCGGCCATCCGCACCGCAAGCGAGTCCTTGTCGGCCTCTGAATACACCATGACCGAGCGTATTCCCATCTCCTTGCAGGCGCGAACCACTCGAACGGCTATCTCACCGCGATTCGCGATTAAAATAGAACCAATCATGCGCGCCGAACCTCAAACAATGGAGTGCCGAATTCGACCATCTCCGCGTTCTCCACCAGGACGCGGACAATCTCCATATCAAAGTCGGCCTCGAGCTCATTCATTACCTTCATAGCCTCAATGACACACAGGGGTGCGCCGCTTCGAATAATATCACCTTCATCGGCATGGGGCGGTGAATCGGGAGCAGGGGCCCGGTAGAATGTACCGACGATCGGCGAGGTAATCACCTCAAGATCGCTGCTAGCTGATGAACTGCCGGCAGAGTCTCCGGCTCCGGGACTGCTCTCGCCGACCGGCTGCGGCGCACTCGGAGCGGCGGCCGGTACAGTAGGTATCGGCTGCTGCTGCATGTGCATGGCCGGATGTGAATGATACATAACAGCGGGTTCAGCACTCGCCTTCTTTAAGTGTATACGAAAATCACCTTCCGACAATTTCAACTCGGACAGCGAACTTTCATCAAAACGTTCTATCAATGCAAATACTTCTTGGGTGTCCATTCCAGCCTCCTGATTTCAAACGAAACAAACCGTTTTCAATCTAGACGCTACCACTTTCACCATGGCGTGTCAACTTATCGGCCGCCAACCGACATTTTTCCTGCAGGATCAGGGAATGACGCTTGCTATCAGCTTTCAACACATCCTATACTGAGGCAATGAAAAAGCCACAAGAATTACTGCCGCACAGAGAACCGTTTTTATTTGTAGACCGTATTGAATCTGCCGATGAAGAGCGGATTGTCGGATACCGGACATTTACCGACAAGGAGCATTTCTTTGCCGGACATTTTCCGGAATATCCTGTGGTTCCCGGGGTCGTACTCGTGGAGACCATGGCACAGATAGGGGGAGCCGGCGTAAACCAGCAGGGACTGCTTGGCGATAAACTCTTTTTCCTTGCCAGTATTGAAAAAGCCAAGTTTCGCAAGCAGGTGCGTCCGAACGAAGAGGTGCGGATAGAGGTTTTCAACGATCGTGTCCGCGGTGCGATGATTAAGCAGCATGGAAAGGCATATGTCGGCAACCAGCTGGCGGCCGAAGCCTCCTGGATGTGTCTTGTTGGTGATGCGCCGACTGAATAAGCCGCGACAGCAAAAAGGCAGCGGCACACGCCGGCGGGAATCAGCGGGAACCACATGCCGACCGCTGACCGGAAGCTGACAGCGGCACACGCCGGCGAGAATCAGCGGTTCAGCATTTTCAGGAATTTCGATTCATCAATTATTTCAACACCCTGTGATACTGCTTTGTCATACTTGCTGCCGGCACCGCTGCCTGCAAGCAGATAGTCGGTGTTGCCGGAAACAGACCCGGTCACCTTTCCGCCGCGTCGCTGAATTTCATCCTCGGCCTTTGTACGTGGCTGGAAATGCTCGAAGCTGCCGGTAACTACCCAGGTTTGACCGGCAAAAATCTGTTCCGGTTTGTCCCCGGATTCCGGCTGATCATCTGCAAACCGGAGACCATGTTTCCGCAGCCTGTCTATAACCTTCTGCAGCCGGGACTGGCTGAACTGCTCGATAATAATCCCGGCCGTACGCGGACCGATACCGTGGATAGCCGACAGACGTTCCGCATCACCGCTATCGGCGATTTCCAGCAGGTCATCTATAGTATTAATGCCGTTATCGCACAGCAGCTGGGTTACCTTGGGACCCACCTCAGGAACACCAAGACTCGGAAGCACCTGCCGGTACGGCCGCTGCTTGCTTTGCTCCACCCCCTGCTCGATCTGGGCAATCTTCTTTTTCCCAAAACCGGCCTCATCCATAAGCTTTTGATAATCCGTCTCATATAAATCAGGAATATCCTGAACCATATCCAGACGGATCAAGGTTTCCAGGGTCTCCGGGCCGAGCCCGTCTATATCCATTTGATTGCGACCGACAAAGAAGCGCAGCCGCTCCCGCTGCTGCGCCGGACATCCATAGATGTTCGGGCAGAAAGCATGTGCCCCGCGGACCTCGATCTCGCTGCCACAGGCGGGACATTTCTTCGGAAGCTGCCAGACAGGAGGTTGCTCATCTCCCTTCTCGAGGACCTGCTCGACGGCCGGAATCACATCACCCCGCTTTGATACCGCCACTGTATCACCTGTGGTAAGTTCCAGACCCACGATGTATTCCTGATTATGCAGGGTCACATTCTGCACAGTACTACCGCCGATTTCCACTGGTTCGATACGCGCAACCGGGGTGATACGCCCGGTACGGCCCACCTGAACATCAATCTCCAGAACCCTGGAAATTCCCTGCGGCGAATCAAATTTAAGGGCTACTGCCCAGCGAGGATGATGTCCGGTATATCCCATTTCCTCGCGAGTAGAAATGTCGTCAAGCTTGGCAACCAGTCCATCAATCTCATATTCCAGCTTCTCCCGCTCATCGGTTTCCTGCCGTATATACTTCCCGAGTACTTCGGGACCGCCGACCAGTGATTCAGGGAAAATCTCGGAAAACCTTTCGGCAGCGGCATCCCCTTCTCCCCTGGAATGAATCCATGCACAGCGTGTGTTCACCGGAAATCCCAGTTCATACAAGCGCATAAGTGCCTGATGGTGAGACTCGATCTCATCGAGGCCGTCTACATCATACCCGAAAAACCGCAGAGGCACCTCGGCGACACCCCGACTCTTAACCCGCCGGATGGTACCGGCAGCGAGATTGCGGGGATTGGCAAAGGGATTCTCCATCCTTGTATTGAGCTTTTCAAAATCGCTGCGACGCAAAAAAACCTCGCCTCGCACTGCGATATCCAGCGGCTCAGGCAGCCTGAGGGGAATTGAGCGAATGGTACGGATGTTCGGGGTAACATCGTTGCCGACACGCCCGTTCCCGCGGGTTACAGCCCGTTCAAGCCGGCCATCCTCGTAGTACAGTACGATGGAGACCCCATCCATCTTTTCCTCACAGATAATATCGGCATCCTGATCGGGAAAACGATTGCGGATTCGATTCTGCCAGGCTTCAAGATCCTCGGGATTATACACCTTATCCAGGCTCAGCACCGGTGCAGAGTGTTCAGCCTCCGGCAGATCCGCGGAGAGGTCCGATCCAACTCGCTGCGTGGGAGAGTCCGCCCGCTTGAGATCAGGATACTCCTGCTCCAGCGCTGTCAGTCTGTCGTAAAGCCGATCATACTCCTGATCGGATACCAATGACCGCCCCTGCTGATAGTAGGCGCGGTCGTATTCACTGAGTGAATCGATTAATTCATCGACTTCCTGTCGAATTTTCTTCGGTGCATCATCCGTGCTGCTCATCGTCCTGCTCCCGGAAGCGGCTACTGCGCCCGCCGGACAAATGCATCCCCATACCCCCTGGACCGGAACCATAGCTGTGCACTGCCCTTCTCATCCTCATTCAGCGGCCCGACAAAGACCCTGTATACCGTCTGTGTTTCAGTACCGGCACGCGTAACCGCACGTGGATATCTTGCTCCCAGGTTGTCAACCGCCGCCCTGGCTCCGGCTGGGGTTTCGAACGCCCCTATCTGTAAATAATAGCGATCGGAAACAAGCGAGTCCACTATCGGAAGCATCTCGTCCGCGCGAGCCGCAACCCGGGGCTCGGGTTCCGGCTCGGGTTCCGGCTCATCTATAGGATCGGGCACCTCCGGCGCGCGCGGTTCAGCAGGCTCCAGGCGAAAGCTGCGACCGCCGTTTACGATGTACGGCTCCTCCTCGGGCGCTTCATCAGCAGGCTCCGCGGGCTGCTCGGTTGTCTCCGGCGCGTCATCGGCAGGCTCCGCTTCCTCGGGCTCCGCGGGTTCCGCTTCCTCGGGTTCCTCGCTGAGAACGACACGGGTTTCAACCTCGGCCGGCGGCCGATCAGCCTCCATATCCTCATCCTCCGGGACATCAGGGGCGTGCAGATGGCCTGTAATCCTCCGCTCATCGTCGAAAAGCGGCGCAGCCGGGAGATCTGCCGCTACATCCTGTGCATCCGGATACAGTCTTGCAAATCCGCGATCCAGTTCGGCCTGTTCGGGCAGTCCCGCCGGCGGCAGCTCTCCGTATTCGCTGCTCGTCTCATCGGGAGCTATCCTCGACAGGACTATCGGTCTTTCATCCGGATCCGGGCGGCGGCGATACTGCTCGGCAGGGCGGCGGATGGCTCCGGAATCATCACCGGATGGAGCAGCTGCTGCTTCCGGGGTTTCATCGGACTCCAGCTCGATCCGGGGGGTACTCTCGATCTCCGGTACAGGAGCTGATTCCAGATTGAGACGCTGTTCGTCAATGCGTCGCGTCGGCCTGGGCAGTGAAGACTCCGGCCGCTCGGCGAGCGCCGGTGTCGGCTCGCTCTCCTCGACGGGTTCCTCAACCGGTTCGGATTCGGGTTCAGGCTCCGGTTCAGGTTCGCGCTCGGGCTCCGGTTCGGGCCTTTCAGCTTCTGCGGGTTCCGGTTCGGGTTCCGGCGCCGCTTCTGCGGGTGGCGGCCCAGCTTCTGCGGGCTCCGGTTCGGGTTCCGGCGCCGCTTCCGGCTCGGCAGTTTCCGCTTCGGGTTCCGGATCTGCAGCAGCCGACGGAAGATCGGTAATCGCAAAATACTCCGAGTTCGGATCATATACACGTGCCGCAGGATTCACATCGGGATCAGGATGGTACGGCAAATCTGTCAGAGGACTCGAGTCGGCCATCCCGGGCATAGAGACCGGCAGGACTCGCACCAAAACAGGAGAATCCGCCTGTACGGCGAGGCTTTCAGCAGTATTTGGTGATAGAACCATAAATACGCCTGGTATACTGCTTCTTCCTACTACAATGGCTCGACTGCTGCGTCCGCTGGAGAGCACCTTAACATCAACAATGCTGTTGGCTGGAAAGGCGTTGGTTGCTACAAAGGACCCCTGGGTGGGAAAATCCTGAGCTGATCCAATCAGTGCATTCCCTTCAAGAAAGCTGTCGGCATACAGAAAAGCAGTAGTCATTACAAATACCGCAGCGATTACAGCAATTTGTTTCATACGTTTCTCTCCTCCAAGGGTCAGCGGTTCTGCTGATCCCGACGAATCTCGGCATGCACCTGTTCCGCGATTAACCGGCCGAGCTTGAGTGAACTTTTGCGCAGATCCATATCTGAATTCCGGTATTCCTCTCCCTGCATACTGTCGGAAATCAGGACACTCGGTCCATGAATATCGATTACAGCGAAATGAGCCGGGTTTTCCATCTCGAAGTCAGCGGATGGTACCCGAACCTGTACAAGTATGTCTGCTCCATTCTCGCGCGCATACCGGACAGCTGCATACTCCATCTGCAGCGGGATACGATTATCTCCCGAGCCGTCCGTACCCAGAAAACCATGAGGATTATCCGACCATACGATATATCCAGCATCAAACAGCCCGCCGATAACCGCATCTTCTACATATTCCCGCATGGGACTGGTCTCGCCATCCTGATCAACCGTCACAACAACCTGCTGCGCAAATGCGGCAGCAGCTGCATTAAACATACATAAAACCAGAATGGAGCTCAGCAGCTTTATGCAAATCTTTACCATAACACATCCTTAATGAGCATACCTATTAGAAGGTCGGCATATTTATGCTGCGACACAAGACCCTTTTTTCTCACAGGTCCGGAGAATCTGTTGATAGCAGCGGGTGAACATGATAGTCTTGGTATGCATACAAATCATGAAAGTTTATATTTTGCAGGTTCATACCGGCTACGAGCATCAAACCGCCCGCCGGGCACGACAGCTCGCCCGGGAACATCTCCACGATAACTGCCGTATAATTGTTCATTCTCTGGAGCGCGAACTCAGGATCAAGTCCCGGGGACGGCATCAGATCATGCACAAGCCGCTGTATCCGGGCTATATCTTTATCGAATCCGACTGCAGCAAGGAGACACTGCTCAACATTGTCCGCAGTATCCAGACCGCGGTTCGCTTTCTGCAATCCAACAGCGATATTACCCCGCTTCTGGAGCATGAGGAGAAAAACCTTCGGCACCTCATGCACTACGGCCCTACCATCCCTCGGTCGAAGGTGGAACTGAGACCGAACGAGCGCATCCGAATTATCGAAGGACCCTTGCAGGGACTGGAGGGGGTCATAGAACGTGTCGATAAACGTCGTGAGCGGGTTCGCATTCGCCTGGAGATGAGCAACAAGCCATTCAGATTTGATGTCGGCATAGAGATCGTTCAGCCGCAAGAATCCGATCCAAAGGAGAGCGCATGATTGGAATGCGGACACAGCGGATATATATCCTCGGAGCCGGTATAGCGGGTATATCCATTGGCAATGAAATTCGCCGCAAGGGTGTATTCGGCGAGGTGGCTGCCTTTCTGGATGACGACACCCGGAAGATCGGCACCAAAATCGAAGGTGTCCCTGTGCTGGGACCAATAGAGGACATTCTCCCGCTGCTGGACAGCAGCCCGGGGGACGAGGCCTTGATTGCAATGCCCAGCGCATCGCGGGAACGCCTGCGCCGGCTGTACAGCCTGCTGGAGCAGATCGGATTTGCCCGCATCCGCATCCTGCCGGGCATTTCACAGATTCTGGAGGGCGATGCCCATCTAATTCAAACCCGTGAGATTGACCCCCTCGATGTTCTGTCGCGAACACCGGTGCAGATAAACCTGCGCGAGTCGCTGGCCTATCTGCGCGGCAAGCGGGTCCTTATTACCGGTGCCGGCGGCAGTATCGGCAGCGAGGTTGCACGCCAGCTGTTAAGCGGTGGATGTGAACGCATCTACCTGCTGGGGCACGGTGAAAACAGTATCTATGAGATTGATCATGAACTGCGCATGCTGCAAAAGGAGGGGGTCGGGGAAAAAGCCACGATTGTTCCGATAATCGGCGAGCTGCAGGATTCCGATTATGTTGACTTTATCATGCAGCGCCTCAAGACCGATGTGATCTTTCACTGCGCGGCCTACAAGCATGTACCGCTCATGGAGGCGAATCCGGTTGCGGTAATCCGCAATAATGTATTCGGCACACGCAATCTGCTGCACTCGGCCCGGAATCACCCTCACTGCCGCATCGTTCTGGTATCAACCGACAAGGTAGTAGCTCCTTCCAGTGTTTATGGCGCCAGCAAGCACATCGCTGAACAGCTGGTATTGAATGATCCGTCCGGACGGCATCTGGCCGTTCGTTTCGGCAATGTGCTCGGTTCCCGCGGCAGCATTCTGCCGCTGTTCCGCCGCCAGATCGAAAGCGGCGGCCCAGTTACCCTTACCCACCCCGAGGCGACCCGCTTCTTTATGACGATACCCGAGGCCGTTTCCCTGATACTGAAGGCCGGAGGGGTCGGCAGCGGGGGAAATCTTTATCTGCTGGATATGGGAGAACCGGTCTGTATCCGGGATGTGGCCGAGCAGCTGATCCGCTTCTACGGCTACGAGCCGGAAAAGGATATCAAAATCCAGGTAACAGGGCTTCGTCCAGGCGAGAAGCTGCAGGAATCACTGTGGGAAAGCTATGAAACCCCGGTTGAAACAGAGTTTCCGCGGATCAAACGGATTACCCGGGACACATCTCCTGTAGATTCCCTGCAGAATCTCATTGCCGAGCTGATCCCGGTGTGCTTTCTCTCGCCGGAGAACCCGGACGCCTACCGAGACCGTGTGCTGCTGCGGGAAATCCTGCGTCGCTATATCCCCACCCTGATGGAGGCACCAGATGAGCCGCGCTACTGACACCGAAAACGATGATATCCCCTTCGGCCGCCCGTGCATCGGAGCAGAAGAGGAACAGGCTGTGCTGCGTGTACTGCGCTCCGGCTGGCTGACCACCGGCAGGGAATGCAGTTCCTTTGAAGCAGAGTTTGCCGAAATGGTCGGGGTTCCGCATGCCGTCGCCGTATCATCAGCTACCGCAGGTCTGCATCTGGCGCTGGAGGCTTTCGGGATAGGCCCGGGGGACCGTGTTGTCACGACCCCGCTCACCTTCGCTGCTACCGGGGAGGTGATCTGTGCACTGGGAGCAGAGCCGGTGTTTGCCGATATAGACCCGCAGACCGGCAACATCTGTCCGGCGGCTGCGGCCGAGGCGATTGCGCGCAGCAAGGCCAAGGCCCTGATACCGGTACATATGGGCGGGCTTACCTGCGACATGGAGGGTCTGCGCGCTGCAGCCGCAAAACACGGCTGCATAATTATCGAGGATGCAGCCCACAGTCTGCCTGCATGCACGAGCGAGGGATATGCAGGGGCCCTCGCAGACGCCGGGGTATATTCCTTTTATGCAAACAAAAACATAACCACCGGCGAAGGCGGGATGATTGTCACCGGCAGCGCCGATGCGGCCGCCAGGATGCGGCTCATGCGCAACCACGGCATCGACCGGGAGGTCTGGCAGCGCTATACGGCTACCAGGGCATCCTGGCGCTACGATATTACTGCTGCCGGATTTAAATACAACATGCCGGACCTTGCCGCCGCGATCGGCCGGGTGCAGTTGCGCAAGGTCCATCATCTGAATGCCATACGTCGCACAATTGCAGACCGCTACCGCCGAGGATTTGCCGACAGCAGCTTTCTGCAGCTGCCACCGGAAGCAGCCGATCATTCATACCACCTGTTCCAGATCCGGATAATACCGGACACCTTGAAAATTGATCGGGATCGCTTCATCATGGAACTGCAGGAGCGTGGAATCGGGGTGTCGGTGCACTTCATCCCACTGCACACAATGAGCTATTATCGGCAGCGGTTCGGATATAGCCCGGAGGATTATCCAGCCGCAATGAACTGGTTTGAACGCTGCATCAGTCTGCCGATCTATCCGGACCTGAAGGAATCGCAGGTGGAACGGATTATCACAGCGGTGAACATAATCGGCAGCACTTTCCGGGCTGAACAGGAGGCCCCGTTTTGGGTTTAACCATTACCGACTTTTCGCCGACATGCATTTCCAATCTGAGCCTCCCCGGCATGCTGCATGGGATTACCATACGCTCGCATAAATCTCACGGGCGACTGCTGCATATCCGGACCCCTGAACTGCCCGAGGGATACCGGATGTTTACCGCCAGGGATCTTGGAGACAGGAACAACGTCGAGATATGGGGATGTACCGTTCCCCTGTTCGCTGCGGACAAATCTGCATATATCGGCGAACCAGTCGGTCTTCTGGTTGGTCCCGACCTGCAGATACTGGACGAGCTGCTGACACTGACCCAGGTAACCTTTGAGGAACTCGAGCCGCAGTTTTCCCGGGAAGATACCGACACCCGCCGCATTGTACTTGCCCGGCATCTTGACTACGGCAGTATCGAACATGACTTTGCCGACAGCGAACAGGTTGTGGAAGGGGTATATCGGACCGGCATCCAGGATCACCATTATCTGGAGCCCATGGGAGCGCTCGCTGCACCGGCAGGCACTGGAATGCAGATTTATTCACCCTGCACCCATATCTATCTGGTGCAGGATATTGTTGCCCAGGCTACAGGAATTGCCCGCAAAAATATACTGGTAGAGGCTTGCTTTCCCGGCGATGATCTGGACGGAAAACTGTGGTATCCTGCCGTCATCGCCGCCCAGGCGGCCTTCGCGGCCAGGGAAATGCAGCAGGCCGTGCATATCCAGCATGATCATGTCGAGGACGGGTTATATTCGCCCAAACGGGCTCCGGCTACCATACGCATTGCCACCGGCATCAGCAGCGATGGAGAAAAACGCACGCTTCGAGCCGAGCTGGACATAGACATGGGAAGCTATCCGGTCGGCGGGGCTCAGCTGCTGGAAAGGGCTATGCTGCAGATCTGCGGACGCTACAGACTCAGTTCACTGCAGGTTATCGGCCGGATCCTGCACACCAATACCCCACCCCTCGGTTTCTTCGATGGATGGGGGGATGCCGCAGCCGCATTTGCGATAGAAACGCACTACAATCGCGCAGCCGAGGTGGCCATGGCCGATCCGGCAGATTTTCGCAGCCGGAATCTCGTCGCCCCCGGCGAGAGACTGATTACCGGCGGGCTGATGCGCGAGATGTACTATCCCCAGCGGGTGCTGGAGGCCGTCGTATCGGCCAGCGACTTCACCCGCAAGCATGCTGCATACGAGCTTCAGCGTAAACGCCGCAGCGAAGATAGATTCCGCCGTGATGTGCTGCGTGGAATAGGGATCGCACAGGTGAGCAGTCCTCCCATGCTGATAGGTACCAGCCGCCCGACCCAGGCTTCCTCCGCCGGTATCCGTCTGGAAAGCGACGGCACGGCTACCATTCTAACCTCCATGTATCCGGGCAGCTCCGGTGCCGAGCTGGCATGGCGCAGCATTGTTGCAGAAGCCCTGGGACTCTCAATATCCAAAACCCGCATTGCACCGGCACGGACCGACACCTGTCCCGATACCGGACCGGAGACCCTCAGCCGAGGCATTACCATCTGCTCCAGGGTGCTGGAAACCTGTGCCCAGGCGATTAACAAGCGTCGTTTCCGCGACCCCTTGCCGATTGAAATCCATCGCAGTTTCCGCCTGCCGAAGACCCTGGGGCAGGATGCCGACGGTATTGCCGACCCCTATCCCTTCGCAGCAACCGGGGCGGCAGTAATAGAGGTCGAGATTGAACAGCACACCCTGTCCCTGTCGATTCGCGGAATCTGGCTGGCCGTAAACGGCGGCCGGATCATCCAGTCCTCTGCGGCCATGCAGCGGCTGGAGCAGAGCATCTACAGCGCCCTGGGTTTCCTGCATACCGAGGTTCTGGAGCTGCATGCCGGGATGCTGTCACCGAGTCACACCGTCGGTTATCGTATTCCCCGCTTCGGTGATTTTCCGGATCCTCATATCCAGCTGATCCAGCCGGATCGCAAGGCCGCCTCACTCGGCGTCGGCGAAATACCGGGTATGTGCATCCCGGCGGCCGGTATTCAGGCGGTAAGCCAGGCCTCGGGGGTATACTTCGATCAGGTACCGATAACCCCCGAGATAATGTACCAGTATCGTACCGCTCCGGAAGAAGCAGAACCTTTTACACAGGAGGCAGAGGAATGATCCTGTCATGCATTCTGAATGGATCACCGATACAGGTTGAGGCTTTTCCGCATATGAATCTGATGTCCACACTGCGGCACAGCTGCGAGATAACCTCAATTCGTCAAGGCGCAATCCAGCAAAACAGCGGCCTTTCAATGATCCTCATGGATGGCTTGCCGGTTCCTTCAGTCCTTGTCCCCTCGTTCAGGGCGGAGGGCAGCGACATCCTCACCTTCGAGGGCGTCGTCGGAACAGATGAATACCGGGAGATCATCCAGAGTTTCAGCCGCTCGAATATCCTTATTAATCCCCTGGCAATGCCGGTTCTCATCCTGCTGACCTACTGGATTATCACCGAAAATCGTATTATTGCTGAATCCGAGGTGCGCGAACTGCTGGCAGAGATTGCATGCCGGGGCGGCGTCACCTCCCGGATACTAAACGCGGTTCAGCAAGCGCACCAATATCGCAGGATACGAATGCAAAATGAATAGAATTACCCATCCGCCTTCAAGACCCTTTTCACTCCATGAGGCACTGCAGCAGCTGCGCAGGCAGCCCGACAGCGTAATCCTTGCCGGAGGAACACATAATTTCAGCGGAAGCCCGATTCCGCTGTCACAGCAAATCCCGCATCCTCAGATAATCAGCCTGGACCGCATCGAGGAACTGCGCCGCGTCAGCCGCACAGACCGCTACCTGGAATTCGGCGCCTGTGTCAGCATGCAGCGGATTCTGCAGTTGGGAACCCAGATTCTTCCGGCACCGCTTCGTTCATGCATGGAACAGATCGGCACTCCCGGGCTGCGCCGGCTGGCAACGATCGGCGGAAACCTCATGATACCGGAAAGCTCAATCGGGATCGGAATAGTCGCAGCCGCACTGGACGGACTGGTGGAAATACGCCGTATTGGAGAAAGCCGCTGGATACCGATTATACGGCTGTATAATGCCCGCCGCCGCCTTGAGCCAGGGGAGC
>CAZANF010000032.1:0-16525 GCA_964486425.1 uncultured Spirochaeta sp.
CCGCCCGACACTGCAATGTTTCGCAGCCAAGTCTCTCCGCCCAGATAGCCAAGCTTGAGGAAGAAGCCGGCGGATTGCTGTTCGAGCGGTCGCGATCCGGGGCCAGACTGACTGACCGCGGGCGGCTGCTGCAGCCGAGGGCGGTAGACACATTGCAGCAGCTTGAGCGGGCCAGGGCAGAACTGGACGAGTTTGATGGTCTTGCACATGGTGCTGTTGTCCTTGGCTGTCTGCCTACTACGGGAGCTCATCTGCTGCCGACGTTACTGGGGGTGTTTCAGGCAGAGTATCCTGAAATAGATGTGCAGCTGCGTGAGGAATCCTCACCGGGGCTTGCGGCGGCATTGCATGATTACGAGTTAGATATTGCCATAATTGATGAAGCAGGGATAGACAGCTCAATGGCCTCGGAGCCCCTGTTTACCGAATCACTGCTTGTCGCGCTGCCTCCGGATCATCCCCTGGTGGCGCGGTATGGAGACCACGGTGAACTGGATCTTGCCGCATTAAGGGATGAGCCATTTATTATTATGAAGGAAGGACACGGGTTTTCCCGTATCGTGCTGCGAACACTGCGGCGTGCCGGTATAGAGCCGAAGGTGGTGTATCGCAGCGCGGAGATTGAAACCGTGCAGGGGCTTGTGGGTGCCGGTCTGGGGATTAGCATTGTTCCGCGAATGGTGCGAAAGGCCTGGGGGATCAGCTATCTGCGGATCTCCCCTCCGGTCCCGTCCCGCACCCTGCTGCTGGCCTGCCGCGATTTCGGTGCCTTGAGCCCTGCCGCGGACGCACTTCGCCGCACGGCTGTAGAGCATTTGAGCGGTTTTGGCGACTTGTAGGATTATGCTGCGAGCAGCAGTACTGCTGCGAACCCCTACTTGTGCCAGTGGAAGCGGTGGATGGTTGTCCGGTGATATGTTTCCTCCGGCTGCAGAATAATTGATGGAAAGTCTTCGTTCGACATTGCATCAATATAATCCTGAGTCTCCACGCAGAACGCCGTCCGGGGGGTGAATACAATACCATCCCGTCCGGTGATTCCCTCCGGCGGAAGCATGTTGCCGCTGTAGAACTGCAGGGCAGCCTGGTCGGTAAATACCTCCATTGAGACAGGGGCGGTGTCGGCATGGACCTCGGCAGCCTTTTCCGCCATGCGCCCGGTTTGCGGATTGCTTGCAGTAGCAGTTTCGAGTATCTGTCGCAGTTCCCGGGGCAGGTTCTGCATTGATTCCCCGGAGAATGACGGCTGCCAGATGGTGTTGGAACGCTGCAGAATATAGCAGTGGTCATATCCTGCACCGGCATTATCAATGTCCTTTCCTATTTTTTTCGGCTCACGGAAATCCATAGCATCGGAGACCGACTCCTCTTTGCCGACAGGCAGGGATTCTGCATTCACCGGCAGGTAGCGGTCTGCGTTGAGCTGGAGTGTATGCCGGGTAATATCCCCCGATCCGGCTCCGTTCAGATTCCAGTAGGTGTGGTTGGTGGCGTTTATCGGGGTAGGATCGTCGGTCTTTGCGGTGTAGTACATAATGAGTTCATTGCTGCTGGTTACCCAGTAGTGGGCTGCAAACTCCAGCGTACCGGGGAATCCCCCTTCGCCGTCCGGCCGGGTATAGCGGAAGACTACACCGGCAGCGTCATCTGATTCAAAACACTCGGCCGAGAAGGCCTTATAGGCAAAGCTGCAGCCGAGTCCGGAGTGCAGGGTGTTTGCTCCTTCGTTGTTTTCCAGCTTGTATTGCTTTCCGTCAAGCTGAAAGGATGCCCCGGCAATCCGGTTGGCGACCGGTCCGACGGTGACGCCGAAGAAGGCAGGGTTGCGTCGGATGCCTTCCAAAGAATCGAACCCGCATACGGTTTGAACAGGGGCTTTTCCGCCGGCCGGTATCGACAGTCCGATTAGGGCTGCGCCGAAATTGCACAGCTCCATGCGAATTCCGTCGGGAACCTGAATTGCATACGTATAGATATCCGTGCCGTCTACCGTCCCAATTTTTTCTGTAGAAATAGTCATTGTGTTACTCCCTGTATATTATGACCTTAACCATAGTTGAGTTATCCGAAAACCGCAACTTGTTCCGGCAGAATACTGATCCCGGCAACACTCATTGCCCATCACGGATACCACAACCTATACTATTGGTATGTGGGAAATCACTCTATGGGAAATGCTGCTGTATATCGCCGTTCCGATACTGGTTATACCATACCTTCTGCGTTTCGCAGTTGTTCCGGTGGTACTGATGGTGGCCCGCCGTGTGTATCTTCCGAGGCGTGTCGAGCGCCTGCGCAGTACATGGGAATCAGAGAAGGACAGGGACCGTATGGATGCTGCCTTCCGTGTGGTTCGCCGGCGACTTCGTCCCTTTCGGCCTCTTCGTCCCGATTTTCCTGTTGATGTGAATCTTATGCTGGCGGTGGTATCCGGGGCCGAGGTGACCCGGAACGGCCGTCTGGTCGCCGGGGAAAACTCCCGGAACACTGATTCGGATTCACCTCGGGTAATCCTGTCATTCAATATGCAGGATTTGGCACATTGTTATCTTCTGCTGTTTTCGGATCTGTATGATGAATACGCCGGGAAATGGTGGTTTCGCCTTGCCGGTCGTTTTCGCCTTCGATGGTTCGTCCATATAGGTGTAATGCATCGAACGGCAAACCGGACTCTTTCTCACCCGAGTATGGCGGTATTGAAACAGAATCGTCTGCTGTTTCGGGCAGCCCGGCTGATACTGATTCCGTTGTTCGGTATACCGGATCTTGTAATCTCGTTTGTGCTGTCTGTGAGCGTGGGACTGGTATCCGAAGGGCTGTTTCGCTATGTATACGGATTGATTCTGCTGAAAATTGCGCACTATGCCCTGTACCTGTACGGGGGAAAGAACAACGGAATACAGAAGCGTATTCACGCAACCCTGTCGTCAAAGCGAATCGGCGTGCTGGCGCGGCAGGCTGAACAGATGATTGCGGTAGAGCGAAGCAGCGAGCACAGCCTGCTGTATGAAGAAGCGGTGGCAGCCTACCAGGATTTTCTGGGCGAGCGGCAGCTTGGTGCCGACAGCCGGCTGGCCGAGGAGGGTACCCGAAAGAGGGATCGCCTGCGCCGGTTTATTCGCAGGACCACGCGATACTATGCCAAGGCATATGGCGGGCGGTCCACGGCGGGCACACAGAACATCCTTGAGGACCTGACCGAAATCCATACCCGAATAGCTTCGGTATATCAGCCGGGAAAACAGGATCCCTGGAGGGCTTTGCAGGCCCTCCGCGGGCGGGAGATCCTTGCGTTCGGGTATCTGAGCAGTATTCTGATGATACACATGCTGCTGTCGATTCCGGTGGTCGGACAGCTGGCGGGGAAAAGCCGTATGCAGCTTGTGGTTCGCATGAGTGCGATTGTCGGGGATGAAACAGCACGTCGCAGGCTAAAACAGGGGTTCGAAATCATCCGCCATACTACGCGAGCCGCATCGATATGGCGGCGTGTACATGTGGCTGCGGCTACCGTAGTAAAGCGGAAGCCGGTGTTGATAATTCCCTCGATAATTCTTCCCGGTATCAAGGTCGGTATAGAGGATAACCTGCGGCTGCGCATATACAGCAGGTTTTCCCGGCTGCTGCTGTATACCTGGGAATGCAGCAGTCTCGGCCGGAAACCTGATCTGGAAACGGTGCTGTGGAATAAAGAGTGATTCAGCCGCTTTCGGTTATCAGGGTGTACTTACTGAAAAGCCATGTGATGCAGGTCCCCTCCGATGGCGGCTGAAATCCCATGATATCATGATCATTACTCGGAGGATTTTCCGGATTTATTGGTGTTGATGCCGAACAGGCTATACAATCCGCTGTAGCCGGTAACTGCACTCACCAGCAGGGTTGCGCCGATAACTGCCAGTGCGACCCATGCTCCCCAGGGGATTACCCCCAAAACAATGAGCACGATACCCAGAATGACTCGAACAGCTTTGTCCTTGTTTCCGATGTTTTTATTCATACTTCTCTCCTCTCCCTACAAGATACTCTCTTGACAGGCGAATCGGCAAATCGCAGGCTAATCGCCAGCGCAACGAGGATTCGCTCGCGAGTCACCGCTGCGCAAGATAGATTGACTGGGTGGAGTCCCGATCCTGCAGATGGTTATGAAAGACAATATTCTCTCCGCGGGCCGTGCGGAAAACATGCCGGAGTTGTCCGGTGAAATCCGGATCCACCGGGTCATTGGACCAGAGCCCGAATATTCCTGCGGGATTCATGTGAGAAGACAGCCGGGCCAGTCCATCCGGCTGATACAGCGAGGCATGTGCCGGTGCAAGATGCCGACCGGGTGAATGGTCGATATCGACCAGAATGGCGTCGAAGCGGCGTCCATCCTGTTCGGGATCAAAGCCGTGCGGTGAAGCAGCCATTGAAAAAAAATCCCCGCGGACGAAGCGACAGCGCGAATCCCCGGTCAGTTCCGCTCCAAGAGGGAGCAGACCGTTTGTATGCCAGTCGATTACCGGCTGCAATGTTTCAACAATAACGAGCGATGCGACACGAGGACTTTCCAGTACCGCGCGAGCTGTATAGCCGAGTCCGAGGCCTCCCACAACAACATGCAGGTGGTCGCCTGGATGCTCATCGATACCCAATCTTCCGAGTGCCGTCTCCGACTCGGTGAACATACTGGACATGAGGTATTCATCATCAAGCTTGATCTCATACAGAGGCTCATCGGTACGGTGGTCACGTCGTACACGCAGCGAGATATCGCCAATTGAGGTTGACTGATAGTCCAGTTCTTTAAAGAATGCATTCATTGCGGCAGTGTAGCATATTTCACAGATGCGTCCGAGCCCGCTCTTCAAGCTCATCGTACAGGAGTTTGAGGTGCTGGGAGAAGGTTGTGCAGATTTTACCGATGAGAACTATAGTTGTGGTCTCGTTAAAACTGTCGCAGGAAAGTTTGCGGCTTTCGTTCATATCCTGCCAGATGTTCTCTGCGGATACAAGCTGTTTCTCTTTAGCCTCATGGAGGATGTCGGCAGGGTTATACTCCTCCTGTGTGTCCCCGGGACGCAAAAAAACGGCAAGAGCGGTCCAGGCTATTTCATGGGTGCATTGAAAACACTGAATGAGACCGAGCTGCTCCAGTCGTGACAGCTGACGTTCTCTGGAAAGATCTACTGCTTCCTGCAGCTGCATAAGGGCGGTTCGGTATTTGAGAAGCAGTTCCCGACAGTTTTCTTTGGTATTCATATGAGACCCTTACAATAAAGTGAAAAAACCCCGGCGGTTTGTCAAGTGCTGCATATGGATATCTGTTCTTGACCAATTCATTTTCCGGGCTGATACTTGAGATGTGTTGTTTACAGAACTGAATGAATCACTTGTCCTGCCGCAGCTTGATGCGTCTACCAAGGACGAGGTGATAGAAAAAATGCTGGCAGCACTGGCGGCTACCGGCAAGCTGCATGATACATCGGCTGCACGGGAGGCGATTGCCCGAAACGAGCATCGCATGTCTGTCGGGATGCAGCATGGGGTTGCAATACCCCATGCAAAAACCTCTGCTGTCGACGAGATGCTGGCGTGTGTAGCGGTTACGCGTGAGGCGATTGACTGTGATGCAGTCGATTTCAGGCCGTCGCGTATCTTTATCATGACCCTTTCGCCGAAGGATCGTGTCGGTCCGCATATCCGCTTTCTCAGCGAGATCGGCCGCGTACTGAAAAGCCGCAGAACGCGGGAACGCTTGATGCAGGCGCAGACCCCGGCCGGGATGCTCAAGGTGCTGCGGAGTTCTGCATAGTCGTCCTGCTGGACTCATAGGCTGCCGCCGGCTGTGTGCGACCCCTACAGGAGCATGAGTGTAAGTCCGGTAACCGCAGCCAGCAGTACTATCATTTGGATTTGCGGATCCAGCGCATGCACAACCCGCGCAAGGTGCCGCAGCGGCCAGGTATGCTGCGTGAGCCAGGCCGTGCGCGGTGACTGCAGCCGGCTGCTTTCCACTTCAGTTTTAGTCCCTGTCCGTCCGGGTTTGGTCAAATGGCCTTTTGCCAGCAGCCAGAGCCCTGCTGCCGCGGCGAGCGGAAGTGTCGCCTTGCCGATTGCCGGAAGAGTAAAGAAATCCATTGTCGGTATCCCAGGGAGTATTCCCGGGGCGAAGCCGAGCACCAGAACGATGGCGGAAAGCAGCACAGTTGGAAGCATATACAGAAGCTCGCGATGTGTCCGGGAATTCCCGGTGTGAAGCGGTGCTGCGCCGGTAGACCCGGGGGCAAGGAAAATCAGATAGATGAACTTGATAAATGAAACTCCGGTACCGATACCGGCGATGGTAAGGATAATTGCAATCGGTGTATTCCCGGCAGCTGTTTTCAGCAGCTCCTTGCTGGCATAGCCGATAGTAAAGGGCACTCCGGCTATTGCGCCGGCCCCGATGAGGCTGCAGACAAACAGTACCGGACGGCGGCGGGCCAGTCCCCCCATGTGCAGCAGGTTTTCATGACCGAAGCTGCGGTATGCAGCAGCGGCAGTCATGAACAGCAGAGATTTATACAGGGTGTTGGATACCAGATGGAACAATCCGGCGGTAACCGCAAGCGCTGCGGCATGGTCCGCAGCTGATGAGGCTGCCGCCAGACCGATGCCGGCAGTCATGTACCCGACCTGGCTTACGATATGATAGCTTAAAAGCCTGCGGGCATTGTGCTGAAACACTGCAAAGAGTACGGCGATGACAGCGATTCCAGCTCCTGCATAGGCCAGTACCGGCAGATCCAGGGGCGTAAACCGTACCAGACGGGCAGCGGTCAGTACCCCTACCTTGGTGGCAAACCCCGACAGCAGTGTAGCGACACCTGGGGAGACTGCCGTGTATGACTCGATCAGCCAGTAATGCAGCGGCATCGAGGCGGTCTTGATAAGGACCGCAGCGGTAATCCACGGTTGAGCCGCGGATACGAGGATGTCTGTCGCCAGGGTCCCTGTGCTGCGGTACTGCAGTACGGTCGCGATAAAAAAGAACACGGTCGCGATCACCTGGATTATCAGATACCTGAGTGCCGCCTGCCTGCTGCGGTTGTTCCCGCCGTGACGAATGAGTATGAAAGCGGTAATGGTAATCAGTTCCCATGACACCAGCAGGGTAATCAAATCTGCCGAGAGAACGGCCAGGACGCCCCCTCCGACATGCAGGGCTGCCGGTGCGACAAGCCCGAGACGGCGGTGCAGAATCAGATTCCACAGGTTGATTCCGCCGAGCAGGAGGAACAGCAGCAGTACCGACAGTTCGATCCCTTCCGGAACGGAGAGCGAGAAGCTGAACAGGGGAGTCATGGCACGGTTCCCGGAAAAACGCTGCGGATATACAGCTGTGGATCAAGCAGGGTTTCTGCGGCGTTCGACAGCAGCGGCATGAGCAGGCTTTCTGCGGGTCCTGATCCTGCCAGTACCAGCCCGATAATCAGCAGGATAATCCCGTCTGTGCTCCACTTCGAGGCGCGGGGAGCCGGGGCCTCAAGTCCTGGAACCGCTGCACGAGCCGACTGTGATATGGCTACGGTAATCACCCGGGCATAGTAATAGAGGGAGAGGATTGTTCCAATGCCGACAACTGCTATCGGCAGTACAGTAGTCTGCGCCGCCGCGATGTGCCATTTTGAAGCAAATCCGATTGTTGGAGGTATACCGATTATTGCGAGGGACGAGAGAATAAAGGCGGACATATGTGCCGGAGCGCGATAGCCGCTGCCGCCGAGATCGGCGATCCAGGAAGATGAGGATTCCATTATAAGTCGACGGCCCGCCCACAGCAGACTGCTTTTCATAGCCGCGTGGGTAATGCAATGGAAGAGCGCTGCCCCCATGGCGATAGTTGCTGCCGGATTGGTCGGGGTTTCTGTGTACAGCAGCCCTGCGGCGGAGGCCGCCATCAGAATGTAGCCCGAGTGAGCAACGCTGGAGAAGGCAAGCAGGCGTTTCAGGTCCCGGTCGGTTATCGCCATGAGATGTCCGGTAACAATGGTAATCATTGACACTGCCAGGAGTATGGTAAAAAGCACCGGCAGATACCGCGGAGCCTGCAGGAGTATGAACAGCAGCCGCAGCAGGACAAGCAGATAGATTTTCATACCGAAACCGGAAAGGATGCCTGCAGTCGTGCTGCCCGCTGCGTGATACGCCCGGGGCTGCCAGAAATGCAGGGGCACCATGCCGAATTTTATGCCGAAGGAAACGGTTATGCAGGCAGCGGCAGCGGCATGCAGTTCCTTCGGCATCAGGTGAATATGTTCGGCTGCAGCCGCTATCGAAAGATGCCCGGTGGATACATATATCAGTACGGCAGCAAACAGCAGCAGCACGCTGCTTATTGAGGCGACCATAATGTAGACAAACCCCGCAACGGTTCCTGCAGCCTTCCGTTTGAGGGTGATCAGTCCGATGGTAGCTGCGGAGGAGAGCTCTACAAATACGAAGAGATTGAACAGATCGCCTGCAAACGTCATCCCGCTGAGCGCACAGAAGAAGATGCTGGTCAGCACGCTCCGCCGGTTCTCGCTGCTGAAATCCTTGTCGGTATGCATCCGGTAGAGTGTCGACAGGACATGGCCGGAACCCAGGATACACAGAAACAGGACTGTGGTCTGATCCGCCACCAGGGTTATTCCGTAGGGGGGTGAATAATCACCGAGATGATAGATAAGCGTGCCGCTGCGATATACCAGTATGGATACTCCGGTAATGCAGAGCATGTGCAGCAGCGCCCCGGCGAGGGCTATGCCGGCCTTTGCCGAGGGTTTCAGCATATTGGCCAGCGAAAGCAGAAATGCAAAAAACAGTGGGGTAATTATGGTGAATACCGGCAGATGCTGGCCTAACTGAATCATGTCCGGCTCCGGGGTTCCAGGTATTCTATGCGGGTTTTGCTGAATACCCGGGTAATGTCGGTAGTGCCGAAATGACGGTGCATGGTAACAGTCAAGGCGAGCGCAATAGCCAGGATGCCGGCATTGATGACGATTGCGGTAAGGGCCAGTGCATGCGGCAGGGGATCTGCAAAAAGCGAGACACCGGCCGCACCCTCGTCCAGAATCGGTGCGGCACTTCCGGGCAGGTAGGCGACTGCGGTCAGTGCCAGAATGATGGAGGATTCCATAATACTGATCGATATACAGATCTTGATCATATCACGCTTTGTGAGTATGCCGTATAAACCAATGGCGAACAGCATTCCTGCGGTAATAATCGCGGCGGTCTGCATCATGGTGTGCCGTCCGGTGTGTTTGAGTCATATGCGGAAAGGGCATAGAAAATAGAGCTTAACCCGGAGGCAACCTTGCAGCCGACGATGATATTGATCACAGGAATAAGACCGGCACTCAGCAGGCTGCCCGGACTGCCCAGGGGGATACCGGCTGCCGCATTGGATAGATACATTGAGCCCTGTGCAATTCCGACGATACCGACCGAAATGAATGCTATTGCACTCAGGTATTCACTGATTCCCAGCAGGCGCATGCTGATCCGCTGCGAGGTAAAACGGCTTCCATAGGTTATGTGCAGAAGTATCACCAGTACCGAGAGGCTAACCCCGCCCTGGAACCCGCCGCCCGGGGAGAGGTGGCCGTTTAAAACTACATAGACAGGGAATACAAGGAACAGCGGCAGGAGGTAGGCAATCGCCCGGCGAGTGAGTATTCCAAGGGTGTTATCCGGTTCTGTAAAGCGCGGGGTTCCCAGAATTACCAGTACGACTGTGGCTGCGGTAAAGATAACGCTGGCTTCGCCCAGGGTATCGAAACCCCGATAGTCCAGCAAAATCGCACTCGGAATATTGATGCTGCCGGTGTCGGTGATTGCATGGCGGATATAGTCTGCAGCCGGCGGGGTATCCAGATCCAGCGCGGAAAAAAGCAGCAGCATGAACGCAAGTCCGGTCGAGACGGCAATTAGCATGCCGATGGCCTGTTTTGTCCGTATGTGTATCTTTTTCATTTTCTGGTCCGGGTTTTTCTTATGGTTGTGACAAACAGCGCGGTCATGAGTCCGGTCCCGATAACCGCCTCGGCCATGGCTACATCTACAGCCTGAAGCAGTGCAAAGCACACCGTAAGCAGAATCCCGAAGCTCGACAGCAGCAGTACCGCAGTAATATGGCCGCGTGCCTGGACGGCGGAAAAAGCGGTTATCACCGAGCAGCACAGGATGAGGATAAAAGGGATCTCAAGATTCATGCTGTTCTCCCGCGGGATCGGCGTTTGAATTCTCCTGTTCATCCAGGTAATCCTGAAGCTCATTCAGCACCACATAATGCCTGGCGCGCTCCACCCTGTAGTTTGCCCGGGCAATAGCCTGGGTTGCAATCGGGTTGGTTACAAGAAGAAACACCCCCGCCATCAGTATGCGCAGACCGAAAACCCAGTCCGGTGCCGATAGTGCGGCACCGACAAGAATGAAGCCGCCGCCGATAGTTAATCCCTTGGTGCCCGCATGCAGCCTGGTGTATGCATCCGGAAAACGCAGCATCCCCACCGTCATTGCGAAGGTAAAAAGCCCTCCTGCCGCCATGCAGGCATTGCTGACCCAGTAGAGTATGCTCTGCATGCTATTCCCCGCCTTCTTCAAGGAATCTGGAGATTACCAGCAGGTCGGCAAACTGGAGCAGCGCGTACACAATTGCAATGTCGAGGAAAATAGTGCGTTCCAGCAGTACACCTATAAGGACCAGAACCACTGTCATCATGACACCGATTGCATCCGAGGCAGCTATGCGGTCCAGCAATGTCGGTCCGCGCAGGACCCGAATCAGGCACACCCCGCTGAAGGCGGCCAGCAGGGTAATAATCAAGCTGATCATGCAAATACCCTCTTGAGGAACGGGCGCATTCCACTGGTTACCTGTTCATCGACGGTATCTGCCTGGTATTCGGATACATCAATCCAGTGGACGAAGAGGAGGTCCTCCTCCCGGATGTATTCTATGGACAGGGTTCCCGGGGTCAGCGTCATAAGATCCGCCAGTGCGGTAGCTGCAGATAAAGAGGGGAGATCGGTTTTGATCTGTACGATTCCCGGCCAGAAGGTTATGGAGGGACGCAGCGCAAACAGTGCAATTTCCACCCCGGACGACAGTATTTTCCAGATATATACCGGCAGGAATGCGGCGGCACCTGCAAGGCGCAGCAGCCATTGATGCGGAGAACGCGGGTGTGGTGTTTCATCGGTCCATCCGCCGCCGAGAGCGGAGCGGAATACAAACACGCTGAGGCTGCTCACGAATACCCCGAGCCCAATCGATACTGCTGTTAAGCTGTTTACCAACAGCAGCCATATAACCAGCAGGAGTGCTCCGACCAATAGATACCGCATTGTAATTATAGTACTAAGAAACAGGTGCCGGATCAATCTTCAGAAAACCAGGGTACGGTTCTTTCCGGCGGATTTGGCGCTGTATAAGGCGTGGTCGGCCTGGTACAGGAGTACCTCGGGGTCGAAGGGCGCATCCGCCTTCTTTGTATGGGTGATGCCGATTGACAGCGAGAGCTGAAGCTGGGGGTTTTCCGGGGATTCGATGATGGTACTTGCCGTTTCCCGAACCCGGTTGTGAATCCGTTGGGCTGCTGCATGACAGCAATGTGCCGGGGTTTCGGGAAGAACCACGACGAACTCATCGCCGCCGTAGCGGAAGGCATAATCGGTTTCACGCAGCTCTGCGGTGATCAGCCGTGCAACACGGCTCAGTACCATGTCACCGTGTTCATATCCAAGCAGATCATTCACCTGCTGGAAATTATCCAGATCAATAAACATGATGCTGAGGGTGGTATCCGCATCGCCGTAGCGGTTCAGCCGGCTGGTCTCGGTTCTCAGCACCCGGTACAGGGCGTTTCTGTTGCCGAGACTGGTAACCACATCAATGACCGACAGTTTATGCAGCAGAGCGTTCTCTCGGTTCAGCTCCTCCTGTTGAGACCTTACCGCTTCCTGATGGCGGACGTTTTTCAGTGTAGAATCAATCTGCCGGGCGGCAGCACGGAGTGTCTGGATCGTTTCGTTCAAATCATGCTGAAGGGGGTTTTGCATCCGGCATAGCAGACTTCCGTGCAGATCGGGAGGGCTGCCGATACAGAAATGGAGTGCGGTACCGGACCGCTCATCCGGCAGCAGATGCCGCCGATGGTTTTTCAGGGCTTCAGCCGCGAGTCCTGTGACTGCAGAATCAGGAAACTGATCGTGACCGCGATATCCAGCCGGTACGACCGCTGCTTCCGGGGTTACTGCATGGTAATAGACCGAAGAGACTGGAAGCCCTGTGTAAATGTGTTCAACGGCAATCTGAATGACCTCGCCGGTGCTGCTGCAGTTGTTTAGCAGTGATTGCAGTCCGGACAAAAAAGAGTAACTGTTCATTTTCCTGTGGAGCTGTGTGAGGTGGGTATACAGGTTCACCCTCTGGAACAGCCACTCGAAATCGGTATCAACCCTGTCCGTACTGTCTGTTAAGCGGCTTTCCGGATTCAAAGCCGGGCTGCGGGATGAAGCCCGGATATAGAAGCTGTTATCCAGTGACTTTGCTTCGGACCTGCATAGCTGTCTGTTGGCATCCGCATCAATTTCCAGGTAAGCCAGCAGATAGTAAAAGAACGGGGCTGCGAAAGCCATGTGCTCGCGTGAATCAGTGAGATGCCTGCGGGCGACAGCCGAGTAATGCTGCTGTGTTTTCACCTCCCGTGCCAGAACCGTCTGCAGGAACGCAAACCAGAAGCCATCTTCATTGCTGTTTTCACTGCCGTCCTGCTGCCGGGTCCGGCTGCATGACTCAAGCTGGTCTGCTATTCGCTGCGCCTGTACCTCCTTGCCGCTTGCCGCAAGGGCGAGTCCGTGCAGGCAGGCAATGCTGCAACGGCTGTGAGACTGCAGCCTTGCCTGCTGTGTAAGCCGCATCAGGCGCCTGCAGTGCTGAATGCAGGTAAGCGCTTGTGTGAAATCGAGAGCCAGCAGGCTTGCCAAAGCCATATTGTACAGGGTTGCTGCCGCCTGGTCATACTCATGGATGGATTTCAGCTGCTGCATTGCCGACGTGAAATCATGCATTGCCTGCCTGTAATCCCCCCGGATTAACCGGAAGCAGCCGATACTGTTGTAGATGGAAGCCAGCCTGCCCGGGTCTTCCACCCGATGCCACATTTCGAGACTGGCAGTGTACTCTCTCAGGCTGTCATCGTATCGGCCCTGGCGTGCATAGCATAACCCCCTTGCCTGATACGCCTCTGCAAGGCGCAGATGATTTTGCAGTCGCATTGCTGTTTCAATCCCCCGCTGATGGAACGTCTTAAGCTGTGTGTTCCAGGCAGCGGTAGCGCATACTGGGCCTGTGGCTATTTCTGCAAAGGTGTTGTGAAATCCCAGTTTCTCTGCCATGCCCAGCAAGCTGCCGAGCAGCGTTTCAATTTCTGGAGCCTCATGTTGACGGCGATGCACGGCTGTTTTCCAACGAAGATATTCGGCATAGAACAATTCGGGCGGTAATTTATAGTCTGCGGCAATTTCCCGTGTAAGTCCTGCCAGGCGATCAGCCTGAACCAGGTCATCCTTATACAGGAAAGCCATGCCGATGCGCCAGTAGGCTTGTGCAAGCACAACCTTGGTGTCAAGTCTGTCTGCCAGAGCAGACATGTGCTGGAGTCTGACGATGCATTCATCCCAGTTTTGCTTGAAATATGCGATCCGGCCAAGCTGCAGATAGATATCCAGACGAAGATACTCGGGGATGGAACGGATCTGTGCATCATGTTCACCAAGCAGATCAAGCAGAATTCGTTGAGCTTCATCGGCTGCGTAGAGGCTGAGCGAATGCTTGGCATATGTGAGGGCACTGTCGGTAGAAATCGGCAGGGGCGGAGCAGGCGAGGGTTCGGGACAGGTATCGGATAATCGAATATAGGTATTATGGTTTTCGGCAATCTCTGTAACAAGATTCCAGCTGTCTGCAGTTTCTTTCTCGTGCACACCGCTGTCAACCAGGATTATCGGAAGGCCGGGGCTGGTTTCCGCGGCATGCAGCAAGACCTCCAGTGACCCTGCAGGCAGATACTGTGCTTGCTGGATAATGATCCGGTTTTCCCTGCAGAGAGAAAACATGGTGCGCAGCAGCCCTGTCTGCAGCTGCCGCTTTTCAAAACCCCACTCATCCAGCAGTATCTCCTCGGTTTCCGGGGTTGTCTCTCCACTCAAACAGGCAGCAATTACCGGTTGCTGGCGGGGAAGGAACGCAGATAGTCCGAAAGGGGAGCGGGGGTTCCAGTGCTGCTTCAGACAGGAAAGAAAGGGGAAGTACAGCCGGTCTATGGTTTGCGGGCAGGTGAACAGGGCTGTTGTATCGAGGGTTTCATTTTGGGAAAGAATGCTCTCGGGGATTAATCCGTTCCGGTTCTGGATGATGGATATCGGTGATGAGTTATCTGTATTCGATATGAAGCTGCGAAACAATTTCAAGCCTTGTCCGCTGCGATCATCGGTATATGTCATGCGGATCCCAACCCGCTATAACTGTAATCCCTTTACGGCCGTTTCACAAGCCGAATATCTTCAAAGAAGACAGGAGGCAGTGATTAGCCTCGGGAGGATCCGCGGAGGGTGAGGTCAGGCTCTTCGCGGTCTGTGTTCGTAAATTACCAGGATACCCGCGAAGATGACCATATATGGTGCGATATTACCCAGCCAGGTGAGTACATTCGGCTGTAGAAAACGGCCGCCCATAACGAACTGCAGTACCAGCTCTATGGCCCACAGTACCAGGATCAGAAGCAGCAGAACCTGAGTGATGTTTTCCTTGATCATGCCGAAGAGGCTCAGCAGCAGCAGTACACCGGCAACCAGCTGGATAACGGCGATTACTACGGCAAACACCCCTTGAGAACCACCGAAAAGTGAATCCAGCTCGTGGATAATCCCGCTCGCCCCTGCGGTAGCGCCGGAAAGACCTGCTATTCCCAGCACTGAAAACATGATTCCCAGGCTTAACTGCAGCAGAAAAGCGGCATTGGATGTGCGTCTCATTTTATACTCCTTGGTATAGTATCTCTGCTTTAAACATAGCGTTTTTCATGATGTATGGCAAAGGACGTCAGTATGTATACGCAGACGCTTTGACAGATAGCCGCTATAATCCGGATATGAAGATTCTGCGAGCGAACACCATACTGTACTGCCGCCGCTGGTCCGAGACGGTCGGTTTCTATGCCGACGGAATCGGGCTGCCGATTCTCATGCAGAAGGAATGGTTCGTGGAATTCAGTCTTGGTAATGGAACTGCGCTGAGTGTTGCGGATCAGGCGCGTACCAGCATTGATTCTGCACAAGGGAACGGGATTACCATCAGTCTGCGGGTAGAGGATGCAGCAGGAACACGATCCAGCCTGCTGAAGGCAGGTTTGAATCCCGGGCAGATGCGACAGAGCTGGGGGCGGGATGCCTTTTTCATCCGTGATCCGGAGGGGAATCGGTTAGAGTTCTGGTCGTAGACCGGGCAGCGTTTCCGCCGGAATGTATCGTCGGAATGTATCGCCGGGGTGCATTGAATCAATCTGACGACACGTGTTTCTGCTTGCCCTGCCGCAGAAAACCCTGAATAAAGGAAATCTCCTCGTCCTCGCTGCGGCACGCGAGATAGAGTTCCTTCTGTATGCCGCGCTCACCCAGCCGGACTCCGGACACCGGGTTGGTGCGAGCGTATTTCCGGATAAGCCAGTCAGGAAATGTGCTGACTCCGCGTCCGGCGGCAACCAGCTGCACCATTATTTCTATTGTCTCGACTGGCTTGCGGACGGCGGGGCGAACTCCTGCCGGGTTGAGGAAAGCGGTATACACATCCAGCCGTTCCAGCGGGATGGGATAGGTAAACAGGGTCTCGTGAGCTATGTCTTCCGGCATGACATATGTTCTTTCCGCCAGGGCATGGGTATCGGGAACCAGGAGCTGCAGCTCGAAATCCTGAATCTTGTGATAGACCACCTTATCCCGCGGAACCCTGTCCGGGGTTACCAGTATGTCCACGGCATGATCCAGCAGGGCTTCAAGCCCATCGAACTGGAACTCACGGGTTACGTCCAGTTCCACATCCGGCCAGTTGTGCAGAAAGCGGTCGATAATCCCGACCAGCCATTCAAAACAAGGATGACATTCGACCCCGAGCCGCAAACGGCCGCGTTTTCCTGCGGCATATGCGGCAAGAGCGGCCTCTGTTTCGCGCAGCTGCGGCAGCAGTTGCCGGGCGGTGCGTACCAGATGTTCGCCGGCTTGTGTCAGGCGGAGATTGCGGCCTTCGCGTTTCCATAGCTCGGTGCCGGTGCGTCTCTCGAGCTTGCGTATGCTGTGAGTCAGTGCCGGCTGGGTAAGATGCAGCTCTTCCGCCGCCCGCGTGAGGGAGCCGGTCCGATACAGGGCTTCAAGTATTTCCAGATGTATCCTGTCAATCATGATATATGAATATTCCTTATGTCCGGATGATTATTTATCATTTTTATTTATTTTT
>CAZANF010000033.1:0-16203 GCA_964486425.1 uncultured Spirochaeta sp.
TAGCCCGCCCCGAATTGCCTGTACGGACTCCGGGTTGAACCATGTGTCCATTGCGCCGGCCCTGAAAGTAATCGACATAATGCCCTGCGGTATTGCAGCAAGCAGCACAATAAAGACGCTGGCGATCAGGAATCGCAGACGCAGCCCGCTCCCGGGACGCTGGCTTAAGCGATCCTGCACCAATCGCACGATATTCACGATAACCAGAACCAGCAGACCAAGCGGAAAGAGGATAACAAGTACCGCCAGCAAGGCATTCGGAGCCGCTCCGAGAAAGGTAACATCTACCAGCAGACGGCGCGCCAGAACCAGCACCATAACGGTGGCCAGAATATACATAAGGATAAGACTGGCAATTCCGGTCATCGATGCGCCGGTTGTTCTGCGGGCTCTCATAAACTGCTCCCCTGCCAGGCATCGGTTATAACTGTCCAGGGTCCGGTTCGCCGCAGCCCGGGAACAATCATCCGCAAGAAGCGAAACCCCGGAATAAGCAGTACAGGATCCCATACAGCACGGATTCTGATCTCGCTCCCCTCGGGTATTTCCTGCAAGACATCCTGTCCGATGGACATCGTTGTCCGACGAAAGGCGTCAAACCATGAATCGAGACCGAATTCAGCACGATCCCCGGGCTCTGCATACATAATCATGCGATTTTCAAAGGGATCGTATCTGAGGATGTGCGTCCTCTTGTAGTCAAAGAGCACTCGCTGCTGAAATACACTGTGCAGATATATCTCCAGCTCAAAGCTGAGCCGGGTCCGCATTCCTTCCTTCAGGGTAGTGAACAAACTGTCCCGGGAAATACCCTGAACCTCAATGATCAGTATATCATCCTGGATGGCGGTAGATACCTCAAGTGTATCGCTCGCTGCAGCAGGCACAGATATACAGATCACCAACAGAACGAGAAGGCTATTCCTCTTCGAATTTTCTCTCGAATAACCCAACGATCGCATCAACCGCTTCAGATTCATCCTCCCCTTCTGCACTTACCGTAAGCACAGCCTGATACCCGGCACCCAAAGTAATGATTCCAATAATCGATTTGGCATTTATTTTTTCGTCTTCGCGGCTTAAGTAAATTGTAGATTGAAATTTACTTGCAGTCTGTACGATCATTGCAGCCGGACGGGCATGAATTCCTGCCCGATTCTGAATCGTAACGTCTTTCTCTACCATAAGGTAATCCTTTAGAGATTATTTTTTTGAAAATATAAGCGACGGGCGTTCTCGGTTTCAAGCCATTTCAGTACGCTCTGATTGAACTCCTTGGCTGAAAAGTATCCCATCTTTTTTAAACGCTCATTCATAGCTGCGGTCTCAATGATAATGGGGATATTCCGTCCCGGTTTCACCGGCACCTGCAAACTGGGAACCTTCACCCCGAGAATATCTTCATACTGTTCTTCCGCACCGATACGATCGTATTCCTTGCTGTTATCCCAAACCTCTAAACGGACAAGGAGCTGGATCTGCTTGGAATCCCGTATCGCTCCTACACCAAACAAATGGGTGATGTTGATAATTCCAAGTCCCCGTATTTCCATATGATGCCCAAGGGCTTTGTTGGCTCCGGACCCAAGCAATACGTTCCCGCTTACGTTGCGTACTTCCACCGCATCATCCGCAACCAGACGATGCTTGCGCTCGACCAGCTCCAGGGCAGCCTCGCTCTTTCCTACCCCGCTGTCACCGACCAGCAGTACGCCGATGCCGAATACCTCGACAAGCACCCCATGCATTGTCTGCCGGGGAGCAAATACCCCGGACAGTGCACGAATCAGCCTCCCTACAAAGGTGGATGTAGACAGATCGGATTGCAAAACCGGCGTCTCCGTTTCCTCGGCAAGCTGCAGAAATATTTCAGTGGGTTCAAGTGAATGAGTAAAAATTGCGCATGGAAAGGTCCGGCTGAATAGCTCCTTCAGGGTGTCGTCACGGCCTTCCCTTTCCAGCATCTGGAGATAGGCATGCTCCCCCCGACCGAAAACCTGAATGCGATTGAACCCGAAGTTATCAAAAAATCCGCTGAGCGCCAGACCCGGCCGATTTAAATCAGGCATGGTAATCTCCCGGGTCAACCCGGGACGACTGCCGATACATGCCAGGTTCAAGGCATTGTGCTCTTTCAGATCCAGATCAACCAGATCCAGTACAGTGAACTTTTTCATCAGTATTCTTGGATAATTTCCTTTTCCTTGGCAACCTTCTCTTTCAGTTTACCAAAGAGTTTGTCTATACCAGGCCGCAGGTTATGATCCTCCACATGAAGATGAGCAACCTTGCCCCATCGAAAATGCACATGAACCTCCAGGACGTAACCGTGCGGCTGCTGTGTCAGGGTAAAATTGATCTCAACAATCTTGTCCCTGGCGAAATCAATCTTGTGCATCTTGGCTTCGATTACTTCCTTGATATCATCCGGTACACTAAAATGTACGCCCTTAATGTCAATCAGCATTATCATTCCTCCAAAGCTGTATTTTATCGCTCATATGACGAATCAATATCCAATTCCTTACGGTACTTCGCTACGGTTCTCCTGGCGATTGAAATGCCCCTTTTCTGCAGCAGATCGGCAACCTTCTGATCACTCAAACGCGCTCCGGCTGCTTCAGTCAGGATTTCCTTGATAACCTGTTTTACCCCTTCCTTCGAAAACGGCGAGTTCTTGTCATTGCCGCCGACCGAGTTGGTAAAGAAATACTTCAACTCAAATATACCCCATTCGGTCTGAACATACTTGGATGAGGTAATTCTGCTTACAGTTGTTTCATGCACCTCAATCTCATCTGCAATATCCCGCAAGGTAAGCGGGCGCAGATACTTTGCACCCCGGAAAAAAAACTCACGCTGAAAATCTGCAATGGCACGGGCTACCTTAAACAGGGTCTGATTTCGCAGCTCGATACTATTAATAAACCATTGTGCATCTTTTACATACCCCTTTGCAAAGGATTTGTCACCCTTCTTTCCCTCGCGACCAAGTTCTGAAAAGAAGGTGTTCACGCCCAGAACCGGAATCACCTCATCGTTCATAACGATTACCAGCTCTCCTTCACGGTTCTCGATGCTCAGATCGGGAATTATGTATCTCGGTGATTCAGCACTATACACGCGGCCGGGAAAAGGGTTCAGGGTTTTAATGATGGAAATCGCTCGCATAACGGTATCCTCACCGCAGCGCAGCTTCCTGGCCAGCTCGGTATACCGACGCTTGTGCACCAGATCCAGATGTGAGCGGATAATGGTTGCCGTTTCTTTCGGGACATCCTCGATGATGGACAGCTGGACCAGCAGGGATTCCCTGTAGTCATCGACACAGGTTCCGATCGGATCCAGGTGGGAAACAAGCTCCTTTGCCTCGGAGATATAGCGATGCAGATGCGGAGGAACCACTTTTTCGGGGGGCTCAAGGAAAAACCCGTTTGCATCCAGGGAGTAAATCATCAGCTCGGCGGTCTGCGAGAGGGCCTGCGTGATCGGCTGCAGGCGCAGCTGACCTATCAGATGCTCCTGCAGGCTATCCGGGCGTGCAAGGGCTCCTTCGATAAATCCATGCTTGTTGTCACGGGCCTCGTAATCATATCCGCCTGTGGACCCGTAGGAGGTGTCATAACTGACATCATCCCGGAAAACTGCCGAATCGGTATCGCCACTGTCATGCATGGATTCATCAAGGGACACCATCCCGGTGTCCTTCACCAGTTCCAGCGCGGGATTCGCCTCCAGCTCCTCGGTTATCCGCTGACGCAGATCGACCAGCGGCAGTGCCATAAGCTGAATGCTTTGATACAGCTGCGGACTGAGTTTTAGGTGTTGCTGCTGAACCAATACCGGCCGCTGGCTTTGCAAAATTCTCCTCCCCCTTAATACTGCGCCGACCCTGCATGGTTTGTCAAACTGTGAGAGGCACCAGGCACCTACATTTGAAAAGTATCACCAAGATAGACCTTCCGCGCAATCTCGCTTTGCATAACTTCATCGCGGGTACCGGCCACCATGATCTGCCCATCCTTGATAATATATGACCGGTGGGTAATCTCCAGCGTATCGCGCACATTATGATCCGTTATAAGCACCCCGATATTTTTTCTGGTCAGATTCCGGATAATTTCCTTAATCTCGTAGACCGCTATAGGATCAATTCCGGCGAACGGTTCATCAAGCAGCAGGAATTTCGGTTCTATGGCCAGTGCACGGGCAATTTCAGTCCGGCGGCGCTCCCCGCCGGAAAGGGTAAACGCCTTCTGGGACCGGATCGACTGGATTCCCAGCTCGGACAGCAGCAGCTCAAGCCGGGAGTGCTTCTCCCGGGTATCGAGGTCTCTGCGCGTCTCGAGTATCGCCCATATATTCTGCTCAACCGACATCTTGCGAAACACCGACGGCTCCTGCGGCAAGTAGGATATTCCCGCACGGGCACGCTGATACATCGGCTTGTGGGTTATGTCATGATCATTCAGCAGAATAGTCCCTGCCGTCGGCCGGATGAACCCGACAATCATATAGAAACAGGTAGTTTTCCCGGCACCATTCGGCCCAAGGAACCCGACAATCTCGCCGGCTTCCATGTCCATGTCAACGCCGCGAACGACTTCCTTCTTCCCGAACCGTTTATGAAGATTGCTTACTGCGAGTCGACTCATTCCTCGCCATCCTCATTCTGCGGACTGACGGTGCCCTGCACAGACCCCTGCAGCAGAATCTCATCATTCTCAAGATCCATTTGTATTCGGGAGGCACGATACTCGTCCCCCTTCCAGAAAACTACCGGTAATCCGGAGAGCTCCAGTATATCCTCAGCACGGAGAAAACGGGCAAACTCCGACCGGGCTGTCATGTCCTCCCGAAAAATTCTCACATTCACCTGAATCAGAATAACATCCTCTTCACCGAAGCTCTCAAGGTACCCTCCGCGAACCACAACCTCATTCGTCGTGTCCTCCATATAGACCGCACCCGTCGCCCGGGAGCTGTCCAGCTCCCGGTCGTAGAAGAACTCATGAGCCGTCAGCTCAATCCCGCGGGTTTCGTCTACGACACTGAGGTTGCCGGCTGCCTCGGCATAGCGGAAGGAATCCCCGTACACCTCGATAACATCCGCGGAAATGACCACATTCTCGGTCTCAATACGGGCATTCCCCTCCAGACGGGTTCGCTCCCTCCCCTCGCTGAGAACCGTTGTTGAACGCTCGCTGCTGAAGGAAAAGCTGCGCGACTGCCCATCAACACGTACCAGTACTGCAAACAGCAGTACGCAGACCAATACGATACTTCGATTATTCACCGGGAGAATCTTCATGGATTTCTTCCTCAGCCGAGGAGGCTTCGCTGCCGCGGTCGACAAATGAACCCTTCACATCGCTTTGATACTGCAGCGATTTCCGCTGCATATCGGCGAGAAAACCTGTGCCGTGTATAACACTGCCGTCATCGCGGGCAATTTCTACACGTTCGTTATCACGACCGTGCAGCTGGCGCGCTTCACTGTTCCACTCCAGGTATTCGGCATACACCCCGGCCTCTTCCTTATGACTATACAGCTGAATGTTTCCGGAGAAGACAATATCCTCGGTTTCCAGTTCGACCTCGGCTCTATCGGCACGGCCTTCGGCAGCTACCTTCCCGTCAATATCGTATTCCCAGAAGTACACATCATACAGCTCCTGCCGGCGATCGGACTGAAATGTCTGCGATAATTTTGCATGGACCCTGAGTTGTGTGCGGCCTGATCTGATAACGGCATGCTGCAGATTGTGCAGCTCCATTTCAGGTTTTCCGCTGCGTTCCGCATCTTCCGTAATATCATATTCAAGCGAACATCCGGCAAGGATCAGAAACAGTCCGCAAAAAACCCGGTTAATGTTCATTCTACCGATCCGGTCTCCGTACTCTGTTCCGGCGTATGGCGATACGGTTTGTTCTGCAATGCTGCTGCAATGAAGCCGGCAAACAAAGGATGCGGTTTGGTCGGCTGCGATTTGAATTCCGGGTGAAACTGGACACCTACTCCCCATGGATGATCCGGCCACTGCACCGATTCAACCAGCTTTGAATCCATGGTAGTACCGCTCACCTGCAGCCCCGCCTCGACAAGCTGATCCCGATAACGATTATTAACCTCATAGCGGTGGCGATGCCGCTCTGAAATAACATCCGTCCCGTATGCCTTATGGATAAGGCTTCCCACATTCAAACGGCTCTGATTGCTGCCGAGCCGCATTGTTCCGCCGTAATTCTGGATATCCACCTGATCCTCGAGCAGACTGATAACCAGATTTCGACAGTCCGGTGCAAACTCGCTTGAATCCGCATCGGCGTACCCCATAACGTTACGCGAGTACTCAATAACCATAATCTGCATCCCCAGACAAATGCCGAAATAGGGGATGTTATGGATTCGCGCAAACTCAGCTGTCTGTATCATGCCAAGGATACCGCGTCCACCGAATCCGCCGGGGACAAGTATCCCTGAAATTCCGTTGAACACAGAACCGAGGTCCGCTTCCTTCTCCAGGGCTTCAGAGTCCATTTTTACCAGCTCAACCTGTGCGGCATTCGCGACACCGCCGTGGTACAAGGCCTCATCAACCGACTTGTACGAATCCTGCAGATCGATATATTTGCCGACCACCGCAATCCGAAGCTTTTTCCTGGCTGAGGTAAGGGTATGCACAAGTTCGCGCCACGGAGCGACCTCCGCCTCTCCACAGGCCAATTCCAGACGATCAACAATAAGCTGATCGGCACCCTGATCATGAAAGGCCAGCGGAACCTGATAGATGGTCGGGACATCATATGCACTGACGACCGCTTCATAATCAACATTGGTGAACAACGCAATCTTTCTGCGCATGTCCTCATCAAGCAGGTGCGGCGCCCTGCACAGCAGAATATCCGGCTGAATACCGATAGCGCGCATTTCCTTGACCGAATGCTGGGTCGGCTTGGTCTTCAGTTCGTCCCCCGGGAGCACCGGAACCAGGGTCACATGCACCGAGATGACATTTTTATGACCGAGTTCATGTATCATTTGCCGGGCGGCTTCAATGAACGGAAAGGACTCGATATCCCCTACAGTCCCCCCTATCTCAACAATAGTAACATCGACCCCTTCAGCCTCTCCAACCGAAAGGATCCGCTGCTTGATACGATCGGTAATATGCGGAATCACCTGTACGGTTCGTCCCAGGTAGCGTCCCTCACGTTCGCGCTGAATGACCTCCTGATACACCTGGCCGGTAGTAATTGAATTATCCCGTGAGAGCGGCGCGCTTGTGAAACGTGCATAGTTTCCGAGATCAAGGTCGGTTTCAGCCCCGTCGTCGGTTACATAGACCTCGCCATGCTGATAGGGACTCATCGTGCCGGCATCGACATTAATATATGGGTCGACCTTTATCATCTGGATAGTCAGTCCACGGCTTTCCAGCAGACTGCCGATTGCAGAGGCCGATATCCCTTTACCCAGCGAGGAACACACGCCCCCTGTTACGATTATATACTTCTTCATGGAATTTCATTATTGCGACGCCACGCCTGTCTGTCAACGCGCCTGACGGCGAAGCAATCGGCGCCGGACGGTATTTGCATCAGGGAATGGAATAATTTTCCGGGTCGATCCGGGTGAGGCGTTCAACGGGCGGTTGTGAGCAGAGGAACGGGACAGCCGCTGAATCGCAGATGCGGTGATCATGATAGGAAGGCTTCCGGCAAAAGACAGTGCGATGGCATCTGCGGGCTCAATTATGAAAAAAAATTCTTCCTCGCCGCGATAATACCTGAGCCGAGCCACGATCCTGTCGTCAAGGATCTCCACCAGAATACTGGGTTCGGTTCCGCCCTCACCCTCAAGCAGTACACTGATTACCGAGAATAAAGACGATATCTCATTTTCCCTCTCGACACATGCCGACAACAGGGCATTAGCCTTGGTTACCTCAATCGGCATCCGGACAATTTGCTCCTGTGCATCTACGAGAAGCACTGCAACCGGGTCGGCATGAGAATCTTCAAGCTCAATACTGTGCGGTATACAGCGATATATTCCATGTATCATACATTATACAGTATAGCGCGCGTATTCCAGATTGACAGGTGAAAGAGAAAATACCTATGATTGTAGGTGATGCCTGATTTTTTAAGCGACACCGATTTCGAACGATTCCGTAATCTCATCTATGACGAAAGCGGCATCCATTTCTCCAGTACCAATCGATCCATTCTAGAGAGCAGGCTCAAGGAACGTCTGAAGCGATCCGGCCTGGACACCATTGATGCATATTTTCGCGTGATTAAAAGCAATGAGGATGAGATGAAGATCCTCCTTGATTCCGTAACGACAAACCTGACCAGATTCTTCCGCAATACTGCACATTTCCAGACATTTGAACATTTTGTTATTCCAGATCTTATCCAGCACAAACGAACCCTCGGCGATAAAAAACTGCGCATCTGGAGCGCCGGATGCTCTACCGGCGAAGAACCGTACACGATCGCCATGATTCTTCTGGAAATTCTGCCGAAGGACTTCACCTTTGAGGTTGTCTCTTCCGACATTAGCCTCAAGTCCGTCATGATCGGCAAGGAAGGATTCTATTCCGACAACCGGATGAACGGTGTTCCGCCGGGATATCTCTCGAAATATTTCTCGAGAATGGAAGGCGGATACCAGATTAAGAATGAAGTAAAGAGTCTGGTCCGGTTCGATTATCATAATCTGAAAAATGACAGCGGCCTTCGAAATCTGGATATCATATTCTGCCGCAATGTACTCATTTACTTTGATGAGGCAGCACAAAAAGCCGTCGTCAACCGTTTCTGGGATGCCCTGGCAAGCTACGCCTATCTGTACATCGGTCACTCGGAATCCTTGTTCGGTATGGGTACCAGATTTGAGTTCGTAAAGACTGATTGGGCCTGTGTATACCGCAAGAAAGCATGATGAATTCAGAAGGAGCACCTGCATACATGGACACAATATCCGTATTAGTGGTTGATGATTCAGCCCTTATGCGCAATCTGGTCAGCCGGATGATTGAACACGCACCCGATATGACCGTGGTCGGCAAGGCTATGAATGGAGACTTTGCTCTGCAGAAGATTCCGATGCTGAAACCGGATGTGATTATCCTCGATTTAGAGATGCCCAAGATGAACGGCCTCGAATTTCTGGAAGAACGACGCAAACAGGGAATCGATGTGCCGGTTATTATTTTGTCTTCGATAGCGCGCAAAGGGGCAAAGGTTACCATGGATGCCCTGGCCATGGGTGCCGCCGATTTTGTCACCAAACCCTCCGGATCAATATCCACCGATATCCATGTCGTTGCCGATCATGTCCAGGCACTGATTCGGGCATACGGAGGCCGGTATGCGCGCAGTATAGGCAAAGATATTCCGCATATCCCGCCGGAGGATGCAGTACGCCAGGTTGGAGAAGATGTCACCCAGCCTGCTTCTCCTGCGCCTTCAGCCGCTCCGGCCGCAGAGCCGCCTGTTGAAACAGAACAGCCGCCACCTCAGGTGCCGGTCTCACCCGACAGGTCGCAGCCGGCACCCGATACCAGAGCACACGGTTTTCCGCCATTTGCAGCAGGACCGCTCCCCAGCAGGATCGAACTGATTGCCATAGGGATATCTACCGGGGGACCGAATGCACTGCGCAAGATGCTTGCAGCAATTGATCGCGGGCTTGAGGTGCCGATAATCATTGTGCAGCATATGCCGGCAGGATTCACGTATGAATTCGCCAAAAGTCTCGACCGGATCTGCCCGCTGAGCGTAAAGGAGGCCGAGGACGGCGACGCCCTTATTCCCGGCCGGATTCTTATCTCTCCGGGAAATTATCATATTGAGGTGAGTGCTGCCGAGAAAAAGGTTGTCAGATTAAGCTCAGCAGCACCGGAGAACGGACATCGCCCGTCGGCCGACGTACTGTTCCGCTCGGCGGCAGCGCACTTCGGCAACCGCTGCATGGCAGTAATTATGACTGGAATGGGACGGGACGGCGCACGCGAAATCGGCACCCTGTATCAGCATGGTGCAATCACCCTGGCACAGGACCCCGCTTCCTGCGTGGTATACGGCATGCCGAAGGTTGCCTTCGATGCAGGCTATATCCGCCGGCAGGTACCGTTGGCGCATATGGCCGACATGATCTGTACACTTGCAGCCTCACCGAAAGAGGTCCTGCAGGCATAATCAAAGCCTTATGCTGAATCCCCGGATGCCGGATTCTCACCCTCGGGATTCGGCACATCAACTGATATTCGCTTGATCGACTCTGCCCGTCCGTCCGGGGCCAGGGTCAGAAAGACCCCCTGCAGCTTCAAATCTCCCCAGGCATCCTCCGATTTGAGGTGGAGCCCATGGGTAAACTGCCGGATTTCCGGTTCAGGCTTGAATCCCCCCACAGAGGTATGACTCCCGGTCCGCCCGATATCGGTAATTATTGCGGCCCCGCGGGGCAGGACCCGTTCATCCGCCGTCTGCACCCGTGTCCCTGTACCAATAACAGCACTCACCATTCCATCGGCATGCCAGAACAGGGTGTTCTTTTCGGCAGTGGTCAGGGCATGAAACTCTACACAAATCATGGTTGTTTCCGATTTTATTTTATCCACCAGTACCGGCAAATAGGTGAACGGGTTGTTCCCATGCGCCCGAGAGAAGCCGGATTGTCCGATAAAAGAAATAATTGCAACCTTGGTATCGTTTACGGTTTTGATTATCCATCCCCGTCCCGGACTCTCCGGCGGAAAGTTCGCCGGACGGATAATAAATCGTGCTCCATTGATATGCTGAACCATATCCTTCTTGAAATAGGCCTGATCCCCCAGGGTAATTACATCGACCCCCATCTTACGCAGATACATGGAATGGTTTTTACCCAAGCCATACCCGTTGGTAGCCGCATCACCGTTTGCCACAATTAAATCCGGCTCCAGGTCCTTGCGGAGCTGAGGGAGGGCGGATTTCAGAGCATACATACCGGCTTTACTTACAATTTCACTAATCCACAGAATCTTCACGGATATAGTGTACCAGAGAATCAAACGTAAGTATATTACTAGCATGGTCGCCCGTAGGGGACCTGTGCCGGTCGCCGCAGTGTGCGGGGCCGTAAATCAGACGCTGCCGATCAGGAGCGTACAAGGAGGTGTTGTATGAAACAGCACGATTATATGGATCTAGGCAAATTAATGGACGACATTTTTGCCGCCGCCGAGGATTTCACCTCAGTATTTACCGAAAGCATGTCATGGGGCTCAAACCGCCGCGACTTCTATCCCAACTACGCATATCCCCCGACGAATGTGTACATGACGGAGGAGAAAGAGCTCGTGTTCGAGTTTGCCGTCGCAGGATTCCGTGAAGAGGACATCTCGCTGGAGTTTAAGGGTGATTACATGCTGTTTTCGGCTTCAGTCCCTGATGACTTCCCCCAGCCGGAGAATGCCAAATTCTTCAAGCAGCGATTGAAAATGAAGGCGATCGAGTCTCAGAAGTATTTCGTACCGAATGACAAATTTGATCGCGACAAGGTTTCCGCCATACTCAGGAACGGCATTCTGCGGGTAACTGTTCCGCCCAGGGAAGTACCCGAATCCTATGAAGGTGTTCCAATAAAGATTGTAAAGGACACCGGTTCGGGTTCAGGCAAGTCAGGAGCCAAAAAATCTGCCGGACAGTCCGGCAGCTCATCAAACAAGAACTCAGGATCCGGGCAGGCCGAGGCTCAGCCGAGCTGAGTTCGCTCTACCGGAGACCTCTGCGGCCGGCCACGACTGGTCGCAGTTGGCTGGAGCTGTCTGGAGCTGGTCGCAGTTGGTCGCAGCCGGTCACAAAAGCTGCCTGCCTGCGGCAGCGAGCGGCTGAAACACGTAGTCCTCTCTGCTTTCACTCGGACAGCAGTTCCGGAAAGATATAGGCGATCCTTCCGTTGTCACCTATCTCCATGCGTACCCGCTGTTCATCAACCAGAGACTGCAGCAGCTGTTCGGCTTGCTGCACCGGCAGCCCAAGATCCACCACGAGCTGGGAAACGGTAAGTCTGCCCTTGTGCTTTGCAGCTGCCCGGAATACCCTGGCTTCCCCTGCCGGGGACAACCAGGCATTGCCGCTACTGTTCTGCCGGGGAAACCGACGAATCATACGTATAAACAGGAACACCGCAGCCACGACAATTATCAGCAGCGGCAGAAATCTCGTTACAAAACCGAATCCATGCATCATACGTATGCCTCCATCTCTACTATATTGACCGTTCGGGCATCTATCAACAGGTGGATAGCGTCAAATCTCCGGGGTCTCAAGCGGCACAACACGCAAGGCATCCTCATAGGGGTCCGAGGGTAATCCGTCGATCGAGGGCTGATCCAGCAAACGGATATGCTCCCAGCTGCCGTGACGATATCGCAGGATCATCCCGAAGCCGATGATGATAAGAATAAAAATAAACAGCCCCCACATGATCAGCGGATCGAGACGCAGACACAGTATGCCGCCCACCGCAATCACCGCCATAAGCCAGTGAAGGCTGGAGTTGATAATCATGACCCATCTTGTGTCACCGGCCCCGCGCAGCGAACCGGCAAATACCAGCTGGGTTGCATCCGCCATGGTATACAGAGCGGCCATCCGGAGCATGATCCGGGCAAGCTCGCGGACCTCAAGCGAAAAGGCATCCTGCCCCGGAGCAAAGATTGCAACCAGCAATGGAGCCCCGAAGACAAACACGAATCCCATCAGTGCGGCATAGCCCAGGGTTAACCGCAGCGCCAGTCTAGTGACCTTGCGGGAACCTTCAGGCTGGCGCGCCCCCTGCTGCTGACCCACCATGGCCGAAACCGCAACCCCCATCCCGACCATCGGTATGAAAGACACAATATCAAAACTGAACACAATCGTTACCGCCGCCGCTACTTTTTCACTGTATGAATGCATCAGCTGCAGAAAGAGATTAAAGGCGAATACGTTCAGGAACATTTCAAACCCGACCGGGAAGCCGAACCTCAGCAGTCGACCGAATAAATCACGGCGAAACTGCAGCATTGCAGAGAGCCCTGCAGTTCTCCGCAGCCGGATCACCTCCGGTCGGCGTATAAATGCGGCGGCCAGGACCAGTGCTGCAGTAAAGCTGCCGCCGATGGTCCCCAGTGCTGCCCCGAAAATCCCGAGTTCCGGGAACGGTCCTATCCCGAAAATCAGCACATAATTGAGCGGTACGTTTATGATCATACCGGCTGTATTGGCCGCCAATACCAGCTTGGTGCGGCCGATCCCGGTAAAGTAGCCCGCCAGCACCGAACGAAACAGGACGAAAATACTGCCGGCCATAAGCAGCGAAAAATATGGTGTTTCCAGAGCCGCCTGCGCAGGGCTGTGTCCGATTATCCGGAATAGCGGGGAGATGAGCGGTATCAGCAGCAGGATAACCGGATACGAAGCAAGAGCTAAATACCCGCCCTGTACCACAGAGTATACCCCATCGTCCTCTCGACCGGAACCGAAACAGTGGGCGACCAGAGTATTCATATACCCTGCCATACCGATAAAAACTGCCCCGAACACAAAGCTGGCCAATCCACCCGACATTCCGGCCGCCAGATGCACCAGACTCAAACGGGACAGAAACAAGCGGTCCGCGAACATCATGACCGTTTCGGTAGCCTGCGAGAGAATAATTGGCAAAGCCATTGTGATAAGGCGCCGGACACTTACCGGCGGGAGAGTTTTTTGCTGCTGGATTGTGCTCATATTTTGCCCTCTATGAAACTATCTATGGTTAATAAAAAAAGAACAATCGTACAGCCATCACAACGATAGCACAAGCCAGCACAACCTTAATCCATCTATCTCCCTTGCTGACCGAAAAATGTGCTCCCAGCCACGCTCCCATTGCCTGTGCTGCCGCCAGTACTGCACCAGCTGCCCAGGCTATCTGCCCGTTAATCGCAAACACCCACAACGCCGGAACAGAATATATAAGTATAATAATGACCTTCACCGCATTCGTGTGAATCAGGCTGCTTCCGCTTAATCGGGAAAAAGCTCCCATTATCAGGAGACCAACCCCTGCCTGAATGAAACCGCCGTATATCCCTATCAGGAAAAAGGCCGGCAGAAGCAGCCTCCAGGGAAGGCTTTCCCCGCTGCCGGCATGCGATCGTGGACTATAGAGCGTGAGAACAAGTACTAGGATCATAACCCCCGAAAGGATCCGGGTAAACCATTCTCCGGAAATCTCGATAGCAATGGTGCTGCCTATTACCGCTCCCACGGAGGAAATCCCCCCGAGTATAATTCCGGTTCGCAGCGGAAAGATCCCTTTACGACGAAATCCCGCTATAGCAAAGCCGCTTTGACTCAGCAGGGCGATACGATTGGTTCCATTCGCCATTGCCGGCGGCATTCCAAGAAAAATCATTACAGGAACGGTAATCAGCGAGCCGCCGCCGGCTACAACATTCACAAAACCTGCAGCTAATCCCGCGGCAGCAATAATCGGCAGTATTGCCGGTGAAATTTCCACAAAACCCCTCCTGCAGTGTACTATCCTATATGCATTGGGATGAAGAACTCCTGGAACAGGAAATATCCCGGTTCGCCCCGATACGTCGAATTCTCGTTGACAGCTCAAGTCTAATCTATTTTGATCGGCTTGCGCTGCTGCATATACTCATGGATTCAGTTGAATGCTGTATTCCGGTCGGGGTTCGCGAGGAAACCGGCCCCGGATTCGACCTTCCCGTCATCGGCGATGCAAAAGACGGGGAAAGCGTGGACCAGCGGATTATACGCACAGCCTCGCAGCTGCAGCTGCCGGTAGTAAGTGACGACCGTCACATCCTGAGAGCAGCTGAACTGCGCAAACTCCCCCATTACAATTCCGGAATGATGATCTGTTACCTTCGCTGGAAAAGATCGTTAGACAGGCGCCGGGCAGAAGCAGCGATGGATCATCTGGAAGAGTTCGCCCGCTATACGGAACCCATTCGCGGTTTCTGCCGGGGACTGCTGCTGCTTATTGAAAAAAGCACCTGAACAGCTACAGGAACAGCGCAGCAACCCATAACAGCACAACCCCCATCGCCAGAATCGCCCATGACTGCCGCCGCCAGTCCAGGATCCTGCGGCCGTTGAATCCGGTGAACGGAAAAACCGGCAGCAGTACCTCGAACACTAAAAATATGCGAAAATACAGGGAACCGGTTGCCGCCAGACCGGCAAGGACTGTTGACAGCTCCATATTTTCGAGGATTCTGAATCCCCACCCAAGCGCGAGAATCGAAAAGGCCCCGGCGAATGCCATCGGCCCGAGCCTTGGCAAAAAGTCCGCATAGCTCCACACCCGCCGTCGAGGATACAGGGATCCCGGCGCAATAAAGAGCCCACCGAAAACCGCTGAAACCAGAAACGTCAGACTCATACCGGATTCCCATGGCCGATATTCCAGATCTAATCCCGCCGCCCGTCCGGCCGAAATCATTATCCCCGTGCGAACTACCAGCAGCAGGGCAATAATCGACGGAACCTGCCACAGCAGCGAAAAATCGAGCGGCACCCCACTTCGCAGATACAGAAAATACGCCGAAAGGGTATGAATTATGAAGGTGCCCAGCAGCCCCCACACAAGAGCGGCACCACCCAAACCACGCCCCGCATGCACACTATGTGCAGTGTCTGAACGCGGATTCTGTTCTTCCGGGAACGGGGGCATGGATTCGGCATCATGCGCAGTTTCAACTTGCATCTGCCTCGCCCACAGAAAAAACCCCACATCAATCAGATGAAACGAGCCGAGCCATACCCGCGGCAGATAACGGCCATATCGTTTCAGCTGTGTGGTAAAACGGAGCGGGGTAAAGCCGTGAGCAGCGAAGCGATTTCCTGACGGGGTGTTGTAGCCCTCAACCCCGGCAAATATATCGCTGCAGCCCTGCTGCGCGAACCACTCTAGTGCAGTATCCAGCATCGCACCGGCAATGCCCATTCCCCGGGCATCCGGATGCGTAAAGAGCCACATCACGGTGCCGCCCGTGCGCTGTGCATCAATACGAAATTTCCTGAGAACAATACCCCCGACGATCTCGCCGTCCAGCTCATATACACAGGTTTGATCCCCGAAGTTGAAAAACAGCATCGGAAACCATCCAAAACAGATCCGCATCAGTCGTCGGACAGTTTTCC
>CAZANF010000034.1:0-10721 GCA_964486425.1 uncultured Spirochaeta sp.
CCGGCGTGTTTGTAATCCTCTCGCGGCTTGCAGCTGCACTCAGGCGGCTGTTCGGACAGGAAGGGTTTCCGCTCTTTAATCCGTTTGCCGCCGGGAATTTGCAGACAATAGAGGAGTTTCTGATTACGATGCCGATCTTTCTTGCCGGCGGGGTATTCTTCCGAAAACAGGCATTCCTGAAAACCCTTCTGGCACTGATAGGGTTCTGGCTTATATTCGGGATTCTCGTTGCCGCAGTTTCAGCAGGGGCCTACAGGTTCATGATACTGCCCATTGAATCCCGGATGACCGGCGACTACTCACTCGATTTCAGTCTGAAGTACTTTCCGTGGGGCGATCAGTGGCGAACGATTCTTGAGTATATCGGAATCATTTTACGTCGGGTTGTCATCCCGGTATATGCCTTGATTGTGGGCTGGATGCGTCTGCGGGAAAGTGAGGTGGCTTATGGAGTTTAATCAGGACAGGGCTATTTATCTGCAGATTGCCGATCGTATCTGTGACCGGATTCTGCAGGGAGACTGGTCGGATGAGGACCGTTTGCCAAGTGTGCGGGATCTGGCCGTACAAATGGCGGTGAATCCGAACACGGTTATCCGCTCCTACAAGCATCTGGAGGAGGAGGGGATTATTCGCAACCAGCGAGGAATCGGGTATTTTACCGCAGCCGATGCGAAGGCACATATACGCAAGATGAAGCGGCAGGAATTTGAAACGGAAGTTCTGCCGGAGGTTTTTCGCGTAATGCAGCTTATCGGAATGGGGTGTCAGGAGTTGACGGATGCATGCGGTCGCTACATGGCAGACCGGAATAAAACTGGAGGGTTATTATGAGGAAAAGAATGAAGAACAGTACACGCCTGCTGCTTTGGACTGCAGTGCTGATTATTGTGACAGGAATTACACTGACATTGCTTCTGTTCGTCGGTGTCCGCAATCAGATTCTGCAGAACGGCGAACCTGAGCTGGGGCAGCATACAATGTATCAGGTGTCTGTCCCCAGCCTGTAGAGATAAAAAACAGCTTGATTTCTCAATAAAAAACGGAAATCTCTGATCCTCTCACGTATATTTGAATCATCGAGCAGAAGGATATACGAATGAACGGGAAGACTGTGTTGTTAGTGGAGGATCAAGCTGTAATCGCCATTGCTCAACAGCATGATTTGGAGATGTATGGATACACAGTGTATTCAGCTTCTTCCGGTATCGAAGCCATATCACTGATACAGAAGAACTCTGATATAGAAATAGTCCTTATGGATATTGATCTCGGCGAGGGAATCGACGGTATCGAGTCCGCTCGCCGGATCCTTGCAATCCGTGATATTCCCATAGTGTTTCTTTCCAGCAATACCGAGCCCGGGATTGTGCAGAAAACAGAGCAGGTTGCCTCATACGGGTATGTTGTAAAGAACACCGGGATTATCGCCCTGGACACCTCTCTGAAGATGGCCTTCCGACTCTTTGCCAGCCATGCAAATCGTACCGCGATTATTGAGAACTCTCGCGACTATATATGGGCAATTGATACCTCGTATCGTGTACTGTATGCAAATCGGGTTTTTCAACAGGTGTTCAAACAGTATACCGGGATTGAACTTCAGGAGGGAACGGATTTTCTGCATGCACTTCCCGAAAAGATACAGGGAGTCTGGAAGCAGCGCTATGACCGCGTGCTACAGGGAGAGTACCTGACCCTGGAGGAGACCATGATTGAGCAGGGAATCATGGTGTGTCTGGAGATTCTGGTTCATCCAATATATGTGCATTCCACTGTCATCGGAATATCCTTCTTTTCCCGGGATATTACAGCCAGACAGAAGCTGGAACAGCAGCTTCGCCTTCAGGAAGAACGTCTCAACGCGACCCTGGAATCTATCGGAGATGCAGTCATCGCCACCGACACCCATGGAATGGTAGTGCGCATGAACCCCGTAGCTGCTCAGCTGACCGGCTGGCCGCAGGAGGAGGCTCTTGAAAAGCCGCTGCAGGATGTGTTTTCCGTTATAAGTGCGGACACCCGTGAGAAAATAGAGAACCCGGTCGCGGAGGTGATCGCCACCGGCAGGGTATCCGGGATTGCCGACAATACCTTGCTTATCTCCCGAGATGGAACCGAATACCAGATCGGTGATTCCGCAGCCCCAATCAGGGATTCCAGTGACAGTATAATTGGTGCAGTACTGGTATTTCGTGATGTTACGGAAGAATACCGGATGCGTACGGCATTGGATAATGAGCGGCTGCGTTTGCAAACCATTGTAGAAGCCTCCGATGTAGGGACCTGGGAATGGAATATTGAAACAGGAGAGGTGCGGATAAACAGAAAATGGGCGACCATGCTGGGATATACACGAAACGAGCTGCAGCCGGTCAGCATACAGATATGGTACGAACTGGTTCATCCTGAGGACCTGGAGAGAAGCAGCCAGGCCCTTGCGCGGCATTTCCGTGGTGAAACCTCAGTGTATGAATGCGAGGTTCGCATTCGACACAAGGATGGATACTGGATCTGGATACTGGATAAGGGAACCGTTATTGCCAGAAACTCCGAAGGCGAACCGCAATGGATGTACGGCACCCATACGGATATCTCCCGAGGCAAACAGGTTGAAGCGGAATTGAGCCGTACAGCAAGTCAGAATCAGGTGCTGCTGCGGGAATTGCAGCATCGTACGAAAAACAGTTTTTCGATGATCTTTTCCATGATTGAGCTTATGCGACCTGGATATCCTGCGCCGGAGTCTCAGGAACTGCTCGACAGGATCCGGATGCGAATTGAGGCTGTTTCGGCCGTGTATACCCTGCTGTATGAAGGAAATACTGCATCCAGCGTGAATCTTGACGAGTATATCAGCCGGTTTGCCCCGATTCTTCTTGCTGATAGCGACCTGGTCCGTCTCGAGTATGATTCGCAGCCAATCCTGGTCCCGATTCAGACAGCTATTCCCATTGGTCTGATTGTGAACGAACTGCTTACCAATGCCCTGAAACATGCTTTTCCGGATGGGCGTAGCGGAACAATACGGATATCCATTCTGAGAGACAGCGAAACTCATGGACGGATTGTGGTGTGTGATAACGGCAATGGTATTCCTGATATTGAAATGCTGGAAACGGGGGATACCATGGGACTGCAGCTGGTTCGCAGCCTGACGGAACAGATTGACGGCAGTCTCGATATTAACCCGGAAAAAGGGTTCCGGTGCAGCCTGATCTTTCCCGTTGAGTGATATTTCTTTCTTTTCGCGCTATACTACCAGCGGAGGAAGGTTATGAATAAAAAAGTATTGTTTTTGAGTATCACCGCAGTATTCCTGATTACTGCAGCAAGTGCGGCCGCTAATGAACCCTTAACCACAGAGTTGATTGAGAACTGGGGGGAATCCATGACTGCCATTCAGGTATGGGGAGATGAAACCGGGGAATCAATGGATGAATTTTCCGAGGATATCGATCCCATGGATTTTGAGGCGGCGTTTATCGCTGCTGCCGGTCACTATCCTGAAGTTGAGGAGATTATCCTGTCACACGGGTTTGCAGATGCCTCTGAATGGGGGAGTGTCGGCGCGCGCATTATGTATGCCTATGGAGCCGTGCAGATGGAAGAGGAGTCGCCGGGGGTGCGTGAGGAACTGCAGATGCAGATGCAGTCAATCGAGCAGGATCCGGACATACCCGACGATCAACGTGCAATGATGCTGGAACAGATGGAACAAATGATTGAAATGATGGAGAGAATGTTTGATGCACCGGAGGCTGATATTACTGCGGTACGCGAGAATATGGCGGTTTTGGAGAATACTTTTCAATGAGTGGCAAATCATTATGTACTGCGGCTGCTGTAATACTTTTTACTGTCGGCGGTCTTGCCGCGGTTGCGGAGGAACCTCGCATTGCAGTGCTGGATATCCAGTCTACCAGCATGGAAGAGGGACAGACATCGGTACTCACCGATATCTTTCGTACCGAGTTGTTCAAGACCAACCTGTTTCAGATTATTGAACAGACACAGGTACAGCAGGTTGCTAATGTTACCGACGGGGTAACCAGCAGAACCCTGGAGCTTCTGGCGGATGAGCTTGAGGTGGACAGTATAATGGTTATGAACCTTGAACGTCTTGGTCAGGAACGACTGGTGTTCAATGTGCGGATTATTAATGTGCCCGGTCTTGTCCTTGTATATACGGAGAATTTCTTCCTGCCCAGTGAAGACCATTTGTTTGAGACCCTGGTAGAACTTACCCAACGGGTACAGCGTTTCTTCACAAACGGGGAGTCGGGGGATGAATATGGAGATACGGTGCGATGGCGCCAGCTAGGTGCTTCACTGGAACAGATTGAACTTTTTGAGGCTCATGGCCTCACCCCGGATGACTACATTGGATTGCGTCAGTATGATATCAGTTTCGATATCAGTGATTTTGAGAACGCAATTCAGAACAGCTGGGATCTGGATACCATACGCGCGTTTCTACAGGCGGAGATATCCTACTATCTTGTTAAGCAGGCCTTCTCCATGGGGCTGTTTTCGCTGGATCACTACCGGGCGAGTTTTCGGCCGGCCGGATTCAGTTTTTACGAGTATCTGGATGCCTACGAGCGGAATATCATGTCACCTGACAACTACCGGAGTTTCAGGGGCGGATTCCGACAGGATCACCTGCTGGCCGGCATAGGCGGCGTAGCAGACGACTTTCCCATTGCAAACGCCGAGTTCAGTTATCCGCTGGTTCGTGTCGGATGGGAGCATTACTGGACGCAGTATCAGCGCGGATTATGGAAGGCAAGCTCCGAGGTGGGGCTTAAGTTCCTGCTGATTGCTCCGGCCCCCTATCTGCAGGGAAACTTCTATATAGGGAACGCGCCGTACTACTTTAAAATTGGTGGCGGTGTGGCAGCGGAACTCCTTCTGGGCGGTCATGTCGGAGGGTACACCAGTATCGGTATTGAGGTGCTTGAGCGTTTCGAGATGAGTCTTCTGACTACCTGGGCCGGCACACAGCCGTACATCTCGTACACGGATTTTGAGACAAAACGGGATGAACCCGGTTATACTGGATTACGATTTCCCTATTTCGGTATTGTTTTCTCCATGAAGTTTACCGATCTCTTCTTTTAAGTTGTATGGTTGAACAGCATGGGGTAAGATAGGGTTGGAGGTCGAATGCAGGCAAAAGTCATCAATCCTTTTCTTACCGCTGCTGTCAATCTGTTCCGGAACTCATTTGAAATAGAGGCATCGCCTGGTGAGGTGTATATAATACAAGATCAGATTAATCATCGCTGGGAAATCTCCGGTGTTCTCGGGGTAACCGGAGACCATCAGGGAATTGTTGCTTTCCGGCTTCCACGGCTGCTCGCCGATAAAATGCTGGCAAAATCCGGGGTTACGACCAGGAATGAAAAAGAACGGCGTGAAATGGTGAACGGTATGGTAGGTGAGCTTACCAATATAATTGCCGGCAATGCCTCAAATATGTTTGATGAGGCGCATATCGAGATTTCACCACCGGTTGTAGTTCTCGGGGAGCATCACGAGATTATGTGGCCCAAGGTGGCGGCTGTAATCGGTATTCCCTTTCGTACTCCAGCCGGTCCCTTCGAGATTGATGTATGCCTGAGTTAATACCCGGAGTTCTGTAGGCCCTTTCGGGGCCTCTCCAGGCCGTATTCTCGGCGGCTGCCCGTCGACTATTCAGCCAGGTCACCGGGCCCTCCGGTAAACCCGCGATTCTCCCCTCGAGGATCGGCTCCGAACTGCAGCTGGTCGGTTTCAGGGTTCCAGTAGATCAGATTTGCATTGCCGATAATCCCGCTAGTGCCGATGTCATGTCCGCGATCCTGAAGATCTTCAATAAACGAGGCGGGGAAACCCGGTTCCAGAAACAGCTTGTTGGTCGCCGTATGCGGATACTGGCTGGAGGGGAAGGCATGGGTAATATACCTGCGCCGACTCACCGCCTGCTGCGGGGACAAGCCGAATTCAATGAGGTTAAGAAACTGCTGAATCTGTCCCTGCGGCTGGGTATCGAAGCCGGTGTTGCCGCCCGCAACAAGAAACCTTCCATCCCGAAATGCCATGTAGGGGTTCACGGTATGGCGCGGTTTCTTGTTCGGTGCAATCCTGTTCGGATTGTCCTCGGCAACTTCCATTACCTCCATACGCTGATTCAGCAGGATTCCGGTATCCCCGCCGACCAGGAACTGCGCCCCCGTTGAGGTGGTTACCGCTGCAGCATTTCCTTCGGCATCCACAACCGCAAACATGGTTGTGTTGTTCCCTTCTGCATGCTGTATTCCGCCGTCTGCAGGCCAGGTAATAACCGAATTATCCGATATCCTCCGGGCCTGTTCCTCTGCGTATTCTTTGCTCAGCAGATGTTCAACCTGCACCGGCATACTTCCGGGTTCGGCGATATAGTGCCAGGTATCGATTTTGGCAAGTTTGGTAGCCTCGATAATTCGATGTACGCTTGCAGGACTGTCCGGCCCCTCCGTGAGGTCCAGGTTTTCCAGGATGTTCATGGCCATCAGCATGGATGCACCCTGGCTGTTCGGCGGGCTTCCGTAGAGCAGGGTATCGCGATAATGGGTGAAAACCGGTTCGCGCCATTCCGCCTCGAAACCTGCGAAATCCTGTTCGGTCACAAATCCGCCGTTCTGCAGCAGATAGCTGCTCAGGCGGCGGGCTATCGGGCCGCGGTAGTAATAATCACGAGCTGCCTCGATCCCGTGACGCCGCCTTGATTCAGCTGCAGTCGCAGCTGTGATTTCTCCCTGAATAATCAGGTCATCATGTGCCTCCCGGTATGCGTCCGATAACTCCTGCAAGGTTTGTGCAAGATCCTGCTGTAGTATGTGATCCCCCACCTGAGGCGGAGAACCGTTCGCAAGGAAGATATCTGCCGTAGCGGGAAACTGCCTGATGCGATCCCTCTCCTGGATAATAAAACCCGTCATGCTGCGGGAAGCCGGCACCCCCTCTTCGGCCATGCGAATGGCAGGTGCCAGCAGTTCATCCAGGTGCATGCTGCCCTCATCGCGCAGCATAATCATCCAGGCATCCCATGCACCGGGAACAATAACCCGGTGCGGACCGAGCGGGGTATTGCGCTCCGGATCCTGGAAAAACTCAAGCTCGACCAGGCTGCCGGACCGCCCGACTCCATCCAGTGCACGAACCCTGTCATCGTCGGCATTGTAGTACAGGGCCCAGGTCCCGCCGCCAAGGGCATGGGAAAAATGCGGTTCGCTTACGCTTATGGCAACGCCGATTGCTACAGCCGCATCTGCGGCTGTACCCCCGTTCTCAAGCACGGAACGGCCGACCTCCGCCGCCAGCGGATCTCGTGCTGCAGCAGCGTAATATCCGCTGCTGCGATTTTCTCTCGGCAGAGAGACGTATCCGGAGGTTTCGTCCTCAAAAGTACGGTGGGCAACCCCGCTGATTCCGGAGGGATCACTGGGGACGTGCGCTGCCGGTTCATCATCAGGCACTGGTAACTGAATGAGATCCTCGGGTGTATCCTTTTGCCCGCATGCAGTCACCGCCAGAGAAATGGCGATGACTGCAGCGGCTGTCCTGCATATGCCGACTGACCGCTGATGTATTGATATCTGCATTTATTCCCACTTTTCGCCTTTGTTTTCTCCCCTCGGATCCGCACCCAGGTCGATGTTTCCGGTATCCGGATTGATAACGATCATGTTGCCGTTGCCCCATACCCCCTGGTCGCTGATCTGGTGACCTTTTTCCTGCATGGCATCTATGAGTTCCTGCGGGGTGCCGTCCTCCATGCCCAGATCATTTCCTGCAGTCCATGGATGCTGAGTGTTGGGGAATGCCCGGGTGATAAATCGGGGGTGACTTACCGCTTCCTGCGGAGTCATGCCGAATTCGACTATCCAGATCACCTGCTGGGTCTGAACCTGCGGTTGAGTGTCGACACCGGTATTACCTCCCAGGATATACGGTACCCCGTTCTGCAAAGCCATGTACGGATTACTCGTGTGCCGTACCTTTTTTCCGGGCTCTACCCGGTTCGGGTCCCCTTCCTCAACCGACATCATCCGCATGCGATTGTTAATGTGGATTCCGGTATCTCCGACCACATAAAACTGGGCTCCGAGACTGGTGGTAGTCGAAACCGCGTTTCCTTCATCATCCACTATTTGAAAGGTGGATGTATGTGCCAGCTCGGGATCCACCGGCAGAATGTTGTCCACCGGCCAGGTAATGACCGTATTCATGTCGATCTGTTCCCGACGTTCCGCTGCCAGATCCTCTGAAAGCAGATCGCCCACCGGAACATCCACCCAGTCGGGATCACCTACATGATAGTATTTGTCAATATGGGCGAGTTTCATCGCCTCTGTAATGAGGTGGACAGCATCCGGATCCGACGGTCCGTTGAAACGGCTGAAATCGAAGTCCTTCAGAATGTTTAATGCCATGAGCTGGGTAATACCCTGGCTGTTGGGGGGATTCTGAAACACCTCAATACCATTGTAATCGATGCTGATAGGGTCTACGATCTCCCCGTAGAAATCAGTGAAATCCGAGAGCGCAAAACGCCCGTCGTTCTGATCTGAAAAGGAGGTAATCTTTTCCGCCAGCGGGCCGCGGTAGTAATAGTCTCCGGCTGCAGCCAGCCCTCCGCGGTGTCCGCGTTCCTCGGCGAAACTGGTATAGGTATCGGCAAGCCGTTGAAAGGTCTCTGCCAGCGGAGCATTGTATAATGTATCACCTTCACTCGGCATTGAGCCGTCCGGGAGATACAGCTCTTCGGTATCCGGGCGGTCGGCGCGGATATCATCCACCTCCTGTCCCAGCCATTCAACCAGGCCCGCACTCGCCGGAAACCCGTCGGAGGCAAGTCGTATTGCCGGTTCCAGGACTTGATCCAGAGGAAGGCGCCCGAATTCCTGCAGCCATACCATCCAGCCGCCCCATGCACCGGGTACCAGGGATTGATGCAGACCTGTTTCACCTGCCAGCGGGGCATATGCTTCTGCCGTATTGCCGGCAGCCGCCGGACCGACTCCGTCCTGGCTATGCACGGTTCCCGCTGAATGGTTATAGTACAGTGCCCATGTTCCTCCGCCTACTGAACTGGAAAACCACGGTTCTACAACGCTCAGGGCTGCGGCCACGGCTGCAGCGGCATCTGCCGCATTCCCGCCTGCATCAAGAATTTCCAGGCCAGCCTCGGTAGCCAGGAAGTGCGATGAAACCACACCTGCCTCATCGTTATACGGGGCAGAGGATCGGGACGAATCCGTATCGGCTGAGGATTCCGTCGGCTGCTGTACCCGGGTCAGGGCAGCGGTGCGCAGAATCAGAGCCCGCAGACGTTCGGCTGCGTAGCTGTCGCCCAGCAGCTCAAGCTCGTTATAGAGTTCGACCGGGTGCTCAATTGGATATGCGGCCGTAATGGTTTCCTGCAGCTGTTCCGGTGTTACATCGAACTCATCAGTCAGGTTGATTGAATCTACCTCTTCGCCGTTTATACGCGAGTATTCAGGCAGTTGAGCCCCTTCCTCATCCGGGTCCGAGTCAAGCACCACGGAGAAGCGGTAGAGGACGCCATCTGCATCCGGTTCAAAGCTCTCCTGAACATATCTGTGGCTGCGGTGTACCTGACTGAAGCCGGTTTCGCCTTGCCTGGCAGAATCCAGGGCGCGCAGAAAAAGGGGAGGGATTCCCGTCGGGTCGTTCCGGTCAATGTCGGCTGCCTCGATTCCCTCGTATTCATCCAGGTCAAGTTCTTGTGCATCAGATACATCGCCAAATGCGCTGCGGCGTCGGGAAAAAGCTTCAGTTATACTGCCGGACTCTACCTCTATCCAGACCTCATCATTCCAGCCGTGTTCATCCGGCAGTCCGTAATAGGCGCCGTAGACACCATCCTGGTATTCTTCTGTTGCCTGGCATGAGCCGACCGCGAACAGCAGCAATATAACTGCGACACTGACGGATAGTATTGAAAGTGAGGGGATATATTTTTTTCGGGATGTAATCTGCAGCATACAAGACTCCTTATTTTAAGGTTACTGAGTCTGCAGGATAATCGTCAAACGATGGGTTCAGTCTCCGTTCCGGATATCGATGATAACCCGACGGTTCAGATGCTGTTCACTGGAATCCCGCGTTATCGGCTCGGAGGAGCCGCGCCAGTCAATTGTCGGTTCCTGCTCCGGCTGCCATCCCAGGCTGTAAAGATAATCCCGGGCATTCTCGACCCGCTCTCTGCTGATTGCATTTTGCGCTGCTTCTCTGCCGAACAAAGCCGTATGGCCAGTCATTTCAACATCAGCATCCGGTATCTCTTGCAGAATCTCGTAGATTTGCCTCAAATGGCGGTGCGCTTCCTCGGTCAGATAGGTCTCATCGGGGGTGAAGTAGATGGTGTATTCTTCATCAATCTCCAGCGGCAGGGATTGGTCGGTCCCGGATTCATCATTGCGGGCTGACTCTGTTGTCGCAGTCCCGGTTGTCGCAGTCCTGTCTGACGCAGCAGTCTGCTCATCGGCCCTGGTTTCGGCCGCATCCCCGGGGCCGGCCCCGGTCTCTGCAGCAGTCTGCTCATCTGCCCTGGTTTCGGCCGCATCCCCGGGGCCGGCCCCGTCGTCTTCTGTAGCAGCCGGATCTGCGGCCGCATCCCCGGCTGCGTACTCCGGAGTCTCAGCCGGCCCAGCTGCAGCATCCTCTGCCGG
>CAZANF010000034.1:10821-16033 GCA_964486425.1 uncultured Spirochaeta sp.
GTCTCTGTTGCAGCATCCGCCGCATCTGCTTCCGGCCGAGCCTCAGGATCGAGCAGTTCCGCACCTGCCGGGGCGCTGGTCGGAAGCGAGAACGGGCTGCCGATTGTGCGCAGCAGAAGCAGCGAACCGATTATCACCAGGCTGCCGATAATTATGAGCGGAATCACCCGGGACATTCGACGGTTCGATTCGGGGTCGACCTTCAGTTGCGCGGTATGTACGGTCCTGTCTTCCAGTAATACCGCAATGGAAAGATGCCTGTCCCCGTCATACTGTGCGGCGATTTCAAGCTCGCCGTTGCGGCCCGGCTGCGGTTTCAATCCGGTAATCAGGCGTGAATGGAGCAGTCGAATGGAAACGGGATTTTTGCTGCCGCGTTGTTCAAGCAGGTGTATCTCCACCCCCGCTTCGGTTTGATTCTCGCTTATCGCTGCAAACCTCCGCCGTTGCTGATTCGGCTTGTCCAGGCGCACCAGACCGGCATACTTCATGCGAGGATGAATGATTTTCACTCCAACATAGCGATTCATACTACAGCCTTCAGGCTAAGTCTAATAAAGCCGGCAGGAATATGCCAGCTTCTCGTATAAAACCAACACAGAAACAATTACGTTCAGAAATCCCTTTATTGTGGAATCCGAATGGTAAAGGTAGATCCCTTATCCGGAATGCTGGCAACGGAGATACTTCCCTCGTGACGTTCAATAAAATCCCGACAGAAAATCAAAGCCAGTCCGCTGCCGCGTTCTCCATCCGTTCCCAGGGAGGTCCGACGCTTGTCCCAGTCAAAGAGTTCCTGCTGGTCCACATCAAATCCGATTCCGGTGTCCATAACCTCAACCGTCAATCCGTGTGAATCAATCCTCCAGCTGAGAGTAATGGTTCCGTCCCTGGTGAACTTGTTGGCATTGGTAAGCAGGTTGCGCAGCACAAAGTGAAGTACATCTGCGTCTATTCGCACATGTACATCCTCACCATCCAATACCAGGGTGTTGCCCTTCTGGTCGATGCCCGGCTGAACCTCGGCGCTTACCTTTTTCATTAAGGCAGGCAGATGTACCTGTGCATACGACAGTTCCCGGTTATGGATCAGCTTGGCAGTCCATTGCAGGAGGTTGTTCAGCATATAGCGGGTAGATGCAACTGTATGCTTGAGGTCGGCAAATGTTTCGCTTCGTTCCTCTTCAGAGAGTTCCGATATGGTAAAGAGTTGGGCAATTGATTCAACCTGTTGGAGCGGGGCGTGGAGGTCATGTGCAATAATGGATAGCAGCCGATCCTTCAAACCATTCAGATTTTTGAGCTCATCGTTCTGCTGCAGCAGCAGGTGATCCTTCAGTCTATGCTCCAGCAGATTTATCACATAACCGGAGAGAACCCTTAGCGCATCCTGCTGTTCTGCGGACAATTCTCGCGGAACCGTATCCATTGCACACAATGCACCGATTGCATATCCATCCGGAGTAAGCAGCGGCATTCCGGCATAGAAGCGGATGTAGGGTGGGCCGGTTACCAGCGGGTTGTCTGCGAAGCGCTCATCGGCATGTGTATCCGGGATAATCAGCAGTGAATCCTTCAGGATTGTATGGCTGCAGAAGGCGATGTGGCGGGATGTCTGGTTTGTATCCAGTCCCTTTTGGGATTTGAACCACTGGCGGGAGATATCTACCAGCGATAGGTTTGCCATGGGGGTCTGACATATTGCCGCTACCAGCTGCACTATTTCATCATATTCCTGCTCGGGAAGGGTATCCAGAATTTGGTAGGACTGCAGTCTCTCCAGGCGGCTCTGTTCGTTAATCGGCAGAGGAGCAATATGCATACCTTTAGTATAGACGTCTTAATGAATATAGCCAATGGTCTACGTAAAATCAGTCTTGCTTGTAAAGCTTGTTTTGCAGAATGGTATCTTTCCCTTTATACTACCTGAATGGATGATAAACAGGTTACCGATATTTTGCATAAAGATTATGCAATCACTCAGGTTGGGTCAATCGCTCAATTCGTATCTCCGTTAAGCACCTTATCCACCCTGGATGAAGCCAAAGCCTTGTTTATGGAGGATGAAAGGCTGGCTGCGGTTCCCATAGAGAATGAGGATGGCGGGGTTTTCGGTGTGGTAACCCGGGATCAGGTAATGGGACAGGCGAGTTCACTGCTGGGTTCTCTTACCAGCACCAGTCTGCAGAAGAAAATGAGTACTGATGTTATCAGGATACAGGCCCGGGAGAACGTAGACAGAATCATAAGCGATATATTTGACAAATACGAGAACCAAAGAGCCGGTGTGCTGTTGGTGTATAAAAACAGCAGGGATTTCCTCGGTGTAGTGAGTTTCCAGAATCTGGTCAGGCACAGTGCAATGCTGCGGGGATATGCACTGGACAGGGCTCGTCAGATTCAGGAGTTCCTGATTACCTCCGGGACGTATCAGAATCCCCCTTTCCAGGCTGAACTGCTGCTGAAAATGGCGCATGAGGTCGGCGGCGACTTCTTTCAGCTGATAAAGCTTTCTGAAACCCGTTACCTGTGCGCCGGATTCGATGTCTCGGGAAAGAATATCTCCGCATCGCTGTCCACCAGTATTATCGCCTCCTGTCTGGCGACCCTGCAGTACACCAAACGCCTGGGCTCGATGTCCCCTGCACAGATTGCCGACATTCTCCATTCGCTGGTGGATACCATGACACCGATCGGGGTATTTGTTGCAGCCGGGATGGTGTTTATCGATCTGGAGCGCAAGGAGTTAATCATCGGGAACATGGGGTTCTCCACCATCTATGTCCAGCAGTATGGCGGGGACTCTCTGAAGTGGAAGCGCGTACCCAGTAAAATGGCTCCGTTCGGTATCTCCAGTGACCCCGATGCCGAGTTTCGCTTTGCCAGGGTCGGAATGCCGGAGGGGGCGTCTATTTTTATGTTCAGTGACGGGCTTACCGATATCCGTAACGAGGACGGAGTGATGTATGAAGACGAGCGTATTGAGGCCTTCCTCGCGGAACACGGTGCAAAGCCGGCCAGGGAGTTTATCCAGCTGCTCGAGGATGAGGTGGTTCGCTATATCGGGAAGGCGCCTCAGGCTGATGATGTAACAGCCATAATGATAAACATCCCGCAGGAGTAAGGAGACAGGTATGAATAATCATCAAAGGGTCGCAATAGTTGCCGCAAAGCGCACTGCAATCGGGAGCTTTAACGGGGCATTTAATTCTACCCCCGTAGTACAGCTGGGAGCAGCTGCAGCTGCCGCTGCGATTCATGCCTCCGGTTTACCGGTGGATTCTGTCGATGAGGTAATTGTCGGGAATGTTCTGAGCGCTGCGCAAAAGCAGAACATTGCACGTCAGATCAGCATTCATGCAGGCTTGCCCGACACTGTCCCGGCATATGCCGTGAACAAGCTGTGCGGCAGCGGGCTGAAGTCAGTAGCCCTGGGGGCTGGTGCAATCCTGCTCGGGGATGCGGATATCGTACTTGCCGGCGGGGCGGAGAATATGACCATGACCCCGTATGCGCTTCCAACCGCACGCTCCGGCGCCCGGCTGGGGAATACGGAACTGGTTGACCTTATGCTGCAGGACGGGCTTACCGACGCATTCCATGGCTACCATATGGGGGTAACGGCGGAGAATCTCGCCGAGAAATATGCAATCTCGCGGGAGGCTCAGGATGCCTTCGCTTTGAGCAGCCAGCATAAGGCCGAGGCGGCGATCAAGGCCGGACGGTTTGACGACGAGATCGTGCCGGTGGAAATCCCGCAGCGGAAGGGCGATCCGGTAACGGTAACCACCGATGAGTTTCCCCGCTTCGGAAGTTCAGTCGAGAGCCTTGCCAAACTGCGCCCGGCTTTCAAAAAAGACGGCACGGTAACCGCGGGCAACGCCTCGGGCATCAATGACGGGGCTGCCATGGTGATGCTGGCATCCGGGGACGCTGTACGTCGTCATGGCCTGCAGCCGCTGGCCTGGATTGCGGGGTATGCCGGAGCCGCTCTGGACCCGGGCATAATGGGCTTCGGGCCGGTACCGGCAACCAGTAAGGCCCTGGCAAAAACCGGATGGAAACTGCAGGATATCGAGCTGGCGGAGCTGAACGAGGCCTTCGCTGCGCAGTCGCTGGCGGTGCTGCAGGGGTTTGAGACACAGCTCGGCGGGATCGATCCCGCGATAGTGAATGTGAATGGCGGCGCTATCGCACTGGGTCATCCCATTGGTGCGAGCGGAACCCGTATCCTGGTAAGCCTGCTGTATGAAATGCAGCGCCGTGACTGCCGCAAAGGGCTCGCCTCCCTCTGCATCGGCGGAGGACAGGGTATGGCGATGCTGATTGAGCGATAGGCAAGCTGCAAAGGCACATTGGAGTTATGAATCGATGACTGCTGTACCCAGGGTACTGGGCAGAATTATTGCGACGGCATTGTGTCTCGCTGCTGTCGGCTGTTCCTACAGCCCGCTGGAACAATACCTGCATCCTGCCGGGGTGCGCATACAGGAGACCAGTGAATACATCGAGATGACTCCGACGGTCGGCGACATTGCAGACACAGGGCTTATGTTTTGGCCGGGTGGTCTTGTGGATCCTCACAGTTACCGCGGATCACTGGGTGTTCTCGCAGCGCGAGGCTATCGTGTGGTAATCCTGAAGGTTCCCTTTGATCTGGCGGTATTCGGCCGCCGGAAAGGACTGGATGTTGCCGGACAGCTGGGCGGCACCTGGGCCGCCGCCGGTCACAGCTTGGGCGGCGCCATGGCAGCCTCCATCCTGCATGATAATCCGGACAGTTTTACCGCCCTCATTCTCATGGCCGCCTATCCCCCTGAAGACAAGAATCTGTCGGGCTGGAGCGGACCGGTATTGTCGATATATGCAGCGAATGATGGATTAGTTGATCCGGCCACCATTCGCCGAAAAATGCCGCTGCTTCCCGACCATACCTTGTACCGTCTGATAGAAGGCGGTAACCATGCCCAGTTCGGTGCGTACGGAAAACAGGACGATGACGGCACCGCCGGGATATCACCGGCGGCACAGCATGCAATCATGGCTGAGCTTATCGATGCCTTTCTGAGCTCCGTGGCGAGTTCTTGACGCTTGTATACCGGTTTCCTTATAGTAGCCCTGCATATCTTTATTAAGCCGAGGAAAAAATCATGAATATCATTGATGCAATCACTGCGCCCTATGCAGATTGTCCGGTGAATATCCGCTTCAA
>CAZANF010000035.1:0-15776 GCA_964486425.1 uncultured Spirochaeta sp.
CAGATCCACCTTTATTATCTCGGTGGTAATTCCGACGGCCGTTATCGTAACCTTCACGCTGATGGATTTCGGCGGCCTTACCATTAATATTACCACTCTGCTGGGTATAACCCTGGCGATCGGGATGTTCGTGGACAATGCGATTGTGGTGCTGGAATCTATCTACCGGAAGCAGCTTGCCGGTTACGGAGCAGAGGAATCCGCCATCCTGGGGGCGGAAGAGGTGGCAACCGCGGTTACCGCCAGTACCCTTACCACCATGGCGGTGTTCGTGCCGATGATCTTCGTCGGGGGATTAACCGGAATTCTTTTCCAGCCCTTCTCGATGACAATCACCTTCAGCTTGTTTATCTCTCTGATTGCATCGCTGACCCTGACACCGATGCTGTGTTCCAGGTTTCTCCATGTGGAGGCTGAGGTGAGCGGGGACCGGAATCTGGAAGAGGTGAGTCTTGCAGATGTACATATCCACAGTACAAATCCGGTTCTTCTGGCCCTCAGCCGGTGGATGCAGAAGGGCTTGAAGGCCCTGGACAACCAGTATGAACGCGGAATTCGCTGGTCCCTCAAGCATCCGGCGACAATCATCGGATCGGCTGTCCTGCTTTTCGGGCTCAGCGTCGGTTCGGTATGGCTGCTGGGGATGGAGTTTATCCCGGAAGGGGATGAGGGACTGTTCACGGTGGAGTTTGAAACCCGACTGGGAGTCACCTATAGCGAAACCAGTTCTGTTGCTTTCCGGATTGAAGAGATCGTTCGCGATGTAGCCGGTGACAGTATGCGTACCGCCGGTACCCGGGTAGGGTCCGGCGGCAGCAATCAGGGAGCCGTATCGGTAGCCCTGGTTGATGTGAGTGAGCGTGAACGGGATATCTGGCAGATTGTGAACCAGATAGATCAGCGGATCCGGGCCGAGGTTATGGATATCCGGTACTCGGTGAATATAGAGGGAATGGCGGCGCTGGCCTCCATGGCCGGAGGATCAACCAGTCCGATTGTAATTGAACTGAAGGGTGATGATCTTGATGCCCTGTCGGAGCACGCTGATATGCTTGTGGACAGGCTGCAGGCTATACCGGGAACCCGTAATGTGCAGTCATCGCATACGGTCGGCGTACCCGAGGTGCAGTTTCGCATAAAGCGCCAGGCAGCTGCGGCCCTGGGCCTGCTGCCCCTGGAGATTGCCGGGACACTGCGCACGCTGTATAACGGCACACAGGTCTCCAGCTACAGCGGGGACGACGGCGATCTGGATGTATATGTGATTATGCGGGATGAGGATCGCGGCAATCTGGATCGAGTCGGCAGCTTGTATTTCATGAATCGCAACGGCACCAGAATCCCGCTGGAATCGGTAGTAGATGTCGTGGAGGATGTCGGGCCGATCGCGATAAATCGCGCAGACCGTTCGCGGGTGGTCCAGGTGCTGGGAAATCTGACCGGGGACCGCGCGCTGAACCGGATAACCGCAGATATCGAGGATGAGCTGGAAACACTCGGCTCCCCGCCGATCGGTATCGAGCGAAGCATCAGCGGCGCCGGGGAGGACATGACTGAATCCTTTGCCGGTTTGTTCAATGCGCTTCTGCTGGCGGTAATGCTGGTGTACATGGTTATGGCCAGCCAGTTTGAATCATTCATAAATCCGTTCATTGTGATGTTCTCGGTTCCGTTTGCCATAATCGGCTTGACCGGGGCTCTGCTGATAACCAACACCACCTTCAATCTTCTTTCGTTCGTCGGTGCAATACTTCTGGTCGGGATTGTGGTGAACAATGCGATTGTGCTTATTGATTATATCGATCAGCTGCGCAGCCGCGGTATGCCGATAGTCGAGGCGATTGTGCACGGCGGCAAAACCCGGCTCAAGCCCATCCTTATGACCTCATTTACCACCCTGCTCGGACTGATTCCGATGGCGATCGGCAGCGGCGGCGGGTCGCATCTTCGGGCGCCGATCGCCAGGGCAGTTATCGGCGGGCTTACCACATCATCAATAATTACGGTCATTTTAATCCCGACCCTGTATTTTGTGGTACAGGGCCGGCTGGAGAATCACCGCCTGAAAAAGGCGCAAGGAGGCACGGCATGAGAAACTATCATGGGAATACGCACACAAAGGGCTTTTCATCTGCACGGCTGTGGATTTTCGGCATTGCGGCGGCGGTTCTGATCGCCGGCATATTCGGCAGCTGCAGCTACTACCACCGTGCAACTGTAGAGGGATTTGTAGAGGATGCGGATACCGCAGAGGGCATAAACAGTGTGACGGTCCGGTTTTATCAGGAGCGGCCGGATGAAGCCGATTCGAGCGGATTCTTTGCGCGAACCTCCACTGCGACCACCGGCGGAAACCCCGGCTACTATCGCAACACGGTAATCTGGGATAACTATTTCAGTGAATACGGGGCCGAGGGGGACACCGGTACGGTGTATCTCGGACTCACTCACGACGATTACAGCCCGCAGGTGGTAGAGGTGCCGGGGATTCTCAGCGATGATGTAAATACCCTTGAGACAATCGAGCTGCAGCGGGTGACCTTTGCTGCCGGCGAGGTATTCGGTCGGGTGGTGCGGGACACCGATGGAAGCGGACAGAACGGGGTCAGGGTAGAACTGACCATACCCGAGCTGGATGAGCAGGGAAATGCGACCGGTGAGACCAGGGAGTATGTCGCCCCGACTGGTGACCGCAACGGTGAATCGGGCTGGTACAGCTTCGACGAGCCGGACTGGCGGGATGGATCCACCGAACCGGGGGGGACCAGTTAAGTTACCGGTACGATTGAGGTAGATGATCCGGACTGGAAGGCCGATACGGCGGATGCCGCTCGCGATATTCAGCTGACCAGCGGGCAGGACAGAGAGGTTCTGGACGACTATACCGTGGTACGCAAACCGCGCAGCGAGTTTCAGACCACTCTGACCGGGCGGGTGTACTACCAGCCTGCTACAGGTGAGGATTATCGAGGCTTGCAGGGGGTCGAGGTGGAGATCAGCTATTCCGCCGAAACCGACCCGGGCGGAAGCCGGACGGTGTATGCCACCACCGGGCCGGACGGCAGCTTTACCGCCGAGATTCGATGGAGAAGGGATCTGGATACGTACACCGGGCCACCGCCAGAAACCCCGGAGGGCGAGGATGTGCTTACGGCTGGTTCGAATCCGGACGACGATGAGCTGGTGGTGACGTACACTCATTCATTGATTACTGATTCGGGAAACCAGGAACGCCAGCAGATCCGTTCGTGGATCGATCCGGAACGCATGGAAGACCTGTATCTTCAGGAGCCTGATAATGCTACTACCTCATAGACGCAAGCTCCCGTCTGGATTGATTCGAAAGGGGCTTCTGCTGGCCATGTTGTGCCTCGTGCTGCCTGCCGCGGCGGATTCCGGCGAGGCTGCAGCCGCGCCCGGGACCGACGAAGCTGCGCCCGCCGGACAGCCCGCGTCTGAGTCCGCAGCCGCGCCCGGGACTGAGGCCGACGAGGCTGAGCCGGGGTCCGGCGAGGCTGAAACCGGGGCGTCCGGGGCCGACGAAGCTGCGCCCGCCGGACAGCCAGACGCTGCCGAACAGGCAACCGCAGCCGAGCAGGGACTGACCCTGCAGGCGGCCCTGGAGCAGGCTGAATCAGTCGCCTGGGGTCTGCAGCGGGCGGATGCCGAGGTGGACGAGGCCGCCGCACAGGTTGATGCGGCGCGGGCCCGCCGTTTGCCGCAGGTGTCGAGTACGATATCCACCACCTATATGACCGATCCGCCCGACGGGGTAGTCCTGCAGCGCGGCAGCCTGGGAAGCACCGAGGCACCGGGGACAACCTTCCCGACTCCGGTGCCGGATCAGGATGTGGTGCTTATGCCTGCGCCCGAGAGCACCTATTATCGCTTGGGGATAACCCTGGAACAGCCCCTGTTTACGTGGGGGAAACTCAAGCGAGGCGAACAGGCCGCGGTGCTGCAGCGCAGCATTGCTGCAGAAGATCGGCATGCAGCCTCCCGTGAACTGAGGCGCGACACTGCCCAGGCATATCACGGAGTACGGTTTGCAGCACGGATGGACGGACTGCTGCAGGATGCAGAGGATATTGCAGGGCGAATGCTGGATGATCAGGAGCTGGCATATGAGGTGGGGACCATCAACCTGGAGTCGCTGCTGGAGACCCGCGCCGAGATGCAGGAGATCCGTATGCAGCGCCGCCGGGCGGCACAGGCATTGCGTTCGGCGGAAGCCGGGCTCAGCATGCTGCTTCATATCGAGGTAGCGGCGGAGGATCTGGTCACCGGTTACCAGCTGCATACCGGCAATCCCGAAGAGGCGGGGCTTGCCGGGGAGGCGGAGCAGGCTCAGTACTCCCGGGCTGTCGAAATCTCGAGCGAGCTGCAAAGGCTGCGTCTGCAGCTGCAGCAGGCCGAGATAGGGACGGAGGTGGAGCAGCTCAGCGGTATGTGGAGGCCGGATTTTTCATTGCAGGTCTCGGTAGAGGCCGACGGCCAACGGATTCCGCCCCAGGCGAACTGGCATGATTCCTGGAATCTCGGGGTGAATATTACCCTGGCCGGGCGCTTCGGCATGTATGACGGCGGCAGCCAGGCAGCGGCGGTACGGGAAGCTGAAAGCCGGCAGCATCAGCTGCTGAGCGGAATTGCGGAGTTGCAGGATGGACTGGAATATCAGGTACGCAACCAGCGGGAGCAGGTGGCGAATCATCGCGAGGAATACTCCCTGGCAATTGTACGAGCGGAGTTGGCACAGGAACGCGCCAAGAATGCGCGGGTGAGCTACGAGAACGAATTGATTACCCGGACCCAGGAGCGGGGGGCCCGGATCCTCCAGCTCCTTGCGGAGCTGGAGCTGGAGCGTTCCCGCTATGAACTCGAGAGTTCGCTGATCGAACTGGCCTTCCTGACCGGCCGCGATTTCTGACAACCTGAAATCACGGCCGGCAGAGGGCAATTACGGCCGGCGGAATCTGTTACGTTATTTCCCGGCTGTGCGGCCCGTCATCCCTGGTTTTTTGGCCCCCGGTTTTTTCGGGGCGTCTTTTCCAGCTGCAGCTTTCTGTACTGCCCCGGCGGGGTTTTTCTGCCGCCCCGCGGGTTTTTCCGGTGCGGTCTTTCCAGCCTTTTTCTGGGCTTTCGGCTTATCCTCAAGTTGCTGAATCAGCTGTTTCACTTTGTACTCGGAGTTCTTCCCTGCGTTCTTCCAGGCCTTCAGCATATCATCCAGACCCTTCAGGGGTTTGGCAGCCCCGGGATCACAGGTTCCTGCTTCATTTCCGTACCCGCTCAGGACAGCGAAATAGCCAGCAAGACGAATGCTGTCGAGGAGTTCTTCAAATCCCTCGCGGTTAAAATATACGATGCCGTCGTAGCTGTTTATTCCGAGCCGGCTATGAGCATCTATATCCTGGAGGATTCCATGGAGCAGAATACGCTTCCAGGGAGCCCTGGATCCGTTAAGCACGACCGGCAGATACGGCAGCCATCCCAGCAGCACGCGGAGCCGGCTGCGTACCCGGTAGGCCAGGGCTTCAAAATCCTCAACCCCGTCCAGAGCATCCTTTACATTACCGATTATGACCCGGTCCAGCTCCCATTCCTCCAGCAGCAGATTTGCAGCATCACGGAAGGGATGGACGTCCTTTCCGCTTGCTATGGTTTCCGGTATCTCAATTGCCCGTATGAGCGGAACAAGATAGGCAAGACAGAACCACAGTGCGGCGCGTTCCGGATCAGCAGTGCCGGGCTGTGAGAGGTTGGTCAAAACAGACTCCATTCCGGCCTGTACTGTTTTCGGTGCAGCCGAGGTCTCCTGCCGTCGCCCGGCATAGATCAGCTGGAGATTGGTATTCAGGTCTTTTTGCAGATTCTCTCGTGACGGTAGATCCCGGGCCCGTGAATCGAAGGACCGAAGAGAGTCAACCGCATCGGCAAATCGCCCCGACAGATCCCGGATCAGGTCGGTGTCAGGCTGCAAGTCGGGAGCTGCCCAGCCGCGCAGAAGTGCCCGGAAGGCATCGAAGTGACATGCCCATCCCATCGGTGCATGAATCGGCTCCAGATACAGATCCCGTACGGCCCGGTTAATATCCTGTGTGCCGGCACCGTTCAGGCGGTCATGAAGCCGGGAATACAGTCCGGAGGCGGTGTCTTCCACCTCGTGAATATCAATAAAAACCTGACACTGATATCCCTGCAGGGATGCATACAACCCGGCATGGAAGAGCTCGCTGCTGCGGCGGATAAACCACTGTCCGCTGCGGACCTCATGCAGCAGGGTGAACCATTGAGGACCGGTGTGCAGCCGGAGGGCCTGAGCCAGATCGGTGCGCTGATTCATCAGTCGTCCGGTTCCGGTTTTTCGGGTGTACGGTGCGGCGGCCTTTATCCAGCCCTGTGTCGACGAGAACGAGTTGTTGAACAGTACCAGGGCACGTTCTTCACCGTAGCTGTTGCTGTACGCATATACATTCTCGTCTGCATGTCCATGGGTGGTATAAAAATCATACAGATAAAAGTTTTCCACCTCGGCAAACAGATAGCGCTTGCGGGCCAGCGGGAAGATGTCGTGTTCATGACGGGCAATCAGGCCCATGTCAGGGTTTTCCTCATGATATGCGCGGCTGTATTCCATGCCGTATTTCTCCGCAAAGCCTTCAATCTGACCGTGACCGAACATCGGCAGGCCCGGCATGGTTACCATGAGGGTGCATACACCGAAGTATTTATCGTCGCGCCCGAATTGAGCAACCGCTGTTTCTTCATCCGGGTTGTTCATAAAGTTTACGAAGCGTTTCAGGATGTCGGGGTCGAACTCAAGGGTGTTCTTGATGGTCTGCCGGTATTTGGCATTGTCCTCGTTCTTGAGCATGTGCATAAAGGCCGAGTTGTATACCCGGTGCATGCCGAGCGACCGCACAAAATATCCCTCCATCATCCAGAAGGCCTCGGCGAGCAGCAGGGTGTCGGGGAGTTCCCTGCCGACACGGTCGACTACCTCGCGCCAGAACTCCTCGGGAATGCGCTCGTCGAATTCCTCCCGGGTCAGGCCGTGTTCGGCACGGGAAGGAATATCCCCGCCTGTTCCGGGGGCAGGATACCATAATCGCTGGATATGCTTTTTTGCCAGGGTCATTGCTGCATCAAAGCGGATAATCGGGAAGTTGCGGGCTACATGCAGAATGGTCTGGATTACAGCCTCGCGAACCTCGGGGTTTAAAAAGTCGAGCTGAGCGGTATCGTTCCACGGCATATGAGTGCCGTCGTTCCCGTGATAGATATAACGGGTATTACCGCTGCCGGTATCAGTCCGCTTGAATACGACGCTGGCGTCGGTGCGATCATAGTAGTGATCCTCCAGCTGGATATTCAGATGCGGTGACCGCGACAGGTTCTTCCCGTTAAATGTGTAGCCCGGGAACGGCGGGTAATCCACCTGCACGAACCAGTCGGGATGCTGTTCCATCCAGTCTGAATCTATCCCGGTATGATTGGGAACCATGTCGCTTGCCAGACGGATTCCTCGCTGTGCACATCGGCGGCGCAGGTGTCCGACAGCATCCCATCCCCCCAGCGAATCGGCAATCTCGTAGTTCAATAGTGAATAGGCGCTCGCTTCTGCCTCCGGGTTGCCGCAGAGTTTCTTGATCTCTTTACTGGCCGGCGAGCGCTGCCACAGGCCGATGAGCCACAGGCCGGTAATTCCGCGCTCTGCCATCTGGTCGAGCTCCCGGTCCGGAATCTGGTCCAGACGGGTAATCTTGTAGCCGTACCATCGGGACAGCTGATCCAGCCAGACCAGGGTGCTTTTGGCGATCAGCACGACTCGCGGCATCCAGTCGCGATCCAGGCTGAAGCGCTCCTGTTCCTCGTCCAGTCCGCCGTAGCTGAGTATTTCGCGGCTGCCGCCCCCGACAAATCCTCTGGCCTTTAATTCCTCCGAGAGTTTGTCGATGGAGCGCAGTAATCGTTCGAGCAATCCGCCCAGAATGGCACCCCAGCGTGCGCGGATGTAGGCCAGCTGATCAAACAGGGAATGGGGGTGGATTATGGCAGGGGCACGCAGCATGTCGATTAACAGCTCGTTATTGGGTCCGAAGCTTGGCAGTTCTGCGAACACCTCATGAAGGGTCTTTGTGAAAGCATCAAATCCATGGTTATAACGAAGCTCCCGTATATGGAACATCTCTGCGTAGTTTTGCAGGGCGGGATTCTCCTCCTCCAGATATACCAGAATGAGTTCCTTGAAAAGTTGATCACGTCCGGTCTCTTCAGGATCCCTCGGGTCGGGGGCGATTGTGAGGAACTCGTCTATGCTCTGATTCTGAAGAAACACCTGCTGCGGGGGGTGGCTCTCGGCGAATGCCTTTACCAGTGAATCAATCGCCGGAATGCCGATACGCTGTTCTACCTCTTTTGCTGCGTTCCGGAGAATGTCGTCCCCGTATTGTTCACGATATAATTCCAGCAGATAAAAATAGATCTCGTCCAGCAGGTTCATTGCCGAGAGTTCGCCGGCGGACACCGCCATTTTGGGATTAATCGCAATGTTGCGGGAGCGGTTCATTTTATACGCCAACAGCGATGGGGTGCGTGTACCGGTCAGCATTTCATCTTCGGTTTGAAGCCCGATCTGGGTGCAGCCGGGATCATATCGGTTTCGGAAGTCTTTGCGAATGTGAAATGGTCGCTGCATTATACTGTCCTTTCGGCCCGGGGGCCGGTTAGTGCGGCAACCCTCTCGTTCAGGGTTGAATACTCTTGCAGTTTCCGGACATCTACCGGTATGCGGTATGTCCAGTTAAAATCGTTCAGGGTTCCGGGAATGTTCACGCGTGTCTGTGCAGGATCATCGGCGCGGAGTGCCGGATCAACAGAAAACAAGTCCTGAATCTGAAACATACAGATCCGGGAATTGCATTCCAGCAGCCGGGCATATACCTTCTGGGCTACCTCATCGGTAAACTCATGCGGACATGGTTCCTGAAAACCCATGCTGTGCCAGAATCCCTCTTTCTCGCCTTCTCTCTCCCACCATTCCCGCATGGTGCTGGTGTCGTGTACCGAGGGGGTGCAGACGCTCAGTGCCGGATAATCCTCCAGCGGAATATAGGGCTGACCGGGAAGACCCCAGTTGCGGCTCCAGCGCGGTATGCGCAACCCGAGAATACCAAGTTCGCCGAGTACCTGCGGGACACAATCGGGAATAACCCCAAGATCCTCGGCACAGGTGAGCATAGGGACCGTCCGACTCATAAACGACAGGAGCCGGCGGCCGTTCTCGGCCCACATTGCCTCCGACCGGTTGGCATGTGTTGCTACGATATGCTCAAAGGCTCCTTTCTCATGATCGGATAACATATGGTAGCGTGAGCATTCGCGAAAGGTCCATGACGGCGAATAGATCCCATCCTCCACCTCAATAAGTGCCCGGTCTTTATACCAGGCACGAAGAATGCCCCGCATATTTTCCGTGATATCCAGTTGATCGAAGAATTTTTCACCATGCACCTTATTACTAAAGGTATAAAGATCCTGATCAAAAATCTGCATGAAAACTTTATTGATTATATTTTCTGCCTGATCTCCCAGGGTCTCGCGAATTTGATCTCCATGGATGTGCGGTTCCGCCAGCCAGCGGATGCGGGCGTCGTCCAGGCCGTGATGGCGAAGTTCCTCCTGGGCAATGAAGGCAGACGGGTAGAAATATCCCAGGGTTCCGAGGGAGTTATCCTCCGGGATGCTCCAGATTCGGAAAAAACCGAGGACATGATCAATCCGGTAGGCATGATAGAATTTGTCCGACTGGCGCAGCCGGTCCTTCCACCAGCCGTAATCCTGTTCTGCCAGGGTGTCCCAGTCATAGATAGGGAATCCCCAGTTCTGTCCATCGGCGGAAAACATATCCGGTGGGGCCCCGGCCCGCAGGCGGGTAATGAAGATGTCCCGGTGAGCCCACACATCCGCACTGTCCTCGTTCATGAGAATCGGAAGGTCGCCCTTTAAAAAGACCCCCATCTCATCCAGTTCGGCTACAACCCGCCGCAGCTGATTCTCCAGGTGCCACTGCAGCCAGGCATGAAACATATGCTCCTGCAGCAGATCCTTCTGTTTCCAGCGGTTTTCGATATCCTTCAGGGTCGGGTTCTGATGTGATTCCCAGTCCACCCAGCTGCGTTCATTGTTCTCGGCTTTAAGCACCTTGAAAACAACATATTCCTTCACCCACTGGTTCTTGCCGATCCATGCGGAGAGTTCCCTGGAATTCAGGATCTCCTCGGTGTTGGCAGCAAAAACAGTTTTTATCAGTTCCATTTTTGCAGTGAGGGTTCCTTCGTAGTCCATGCGTTCATGTGCGTTAAGAACCTTCTTGATTTTTGTAATCCTGGTTTGTAACTTCTTCGCAAGTTCAGGCTGATGTGCGAGTTCAGGAAGATCCTGAATGCGAAGGTACATCGGGTGCAGTGCAAATGCGGTCAGTGCAAAATATGGAGAACTCTGCGAACCGGTATCGTTAATGGGCAGCAGCTGGATGATTTCTAAACCAACCTTTTTGCACCATTGGGCTAATGGTAGCAGATCTGCAAATTCACCGCAGCCGATGCTCTCGCGGCTTCGCAGGGCGGAGACCGGCACAGCCGTACCGGTTAAGTAGTGGGTAAAACCTGGAAATTTCATGTAAAACAGCTCCTCCTATACACTATAGTATAGGTGTTTCACAGCCGGATTGAAAAGGCGATTTCGGCCTCCAGGTTGATAAAACGGTTAACTTCTTCCGGTATTCCCGCACAGAATCTGATATATCATCCCAGGGCGTTCAGCATGGACTCTACTGCGTGCAGCTCGGCTTCGGTTATGCGATGCTCCCGACCGGGGAAGGTGTGCAGAGTCACCTGACAGTCAAGGGCTTGCAGGTGCTCGACCGTTTCATGCACCCGCGACAATGGTATGTGCGGGTCCTGCTCGGCACAGCCGATATATACCGGTGTGCCTTCGGCAGAACCGCTTGTGTTCCAGTCGCTTCCGGGCGGCCCGATTAATCCGCCGGCGAGCCCGAATACCCCTCCAAGACGCTGCGGGTTTCTGCACAGGTATTCCAGAGCCAGACATGCGCCCTGGGAGAATCCTCCGAGAAATATATTGCTGCGCGGCATGCCGGCGTCGGTCAGCTGCTTCAGCAGCTCGTCAACAACCAGAAGAGCATCCGACAGATGCGGCTCGTTTATCGAGGTAAGCGACATAAACGGTTTCGGATACCAGGCATTATTTGCAGCCTGCGGAGCAACCACATGCAGATTGTCGATGCCGTCAAGATAGTTCATCAGCTGAAGAATGTCTCTGGCTGTACCTCCGCGGCCGTGGAGAAGAATGACGGCTCCATCGGCTTTTTGGAACGGTGAGCCGGCTGCCTCTGTTATAAAGGGATGATGGGGGTGTATCATGGAAATCTCCTGCGGATCATGAATTTGGCGATTCGGTCGTTGTGTAATATACTATTACGCAGGAGGCGCTATGACAACTCGGGAAGAATTTATTCAGACATTGAAGACCAGGCTGGATGAGTGGAATGCTAATATAGATGAGCTGGAGGCACAGCTGCACAAGACGGAGGCAGAAGCCCGGATTCAACTGGAGCAGCAGCTGCAGGAGCTGAAGAAAAAGCGTGATTCAGCCCGTAACGATCTGCATTCCCTTCAGTCGGCCAGTGAAGAGGCCTTCAAGGACATGAGCGGTGGTATGGAGCTTGCCTGGAGTGCTATCAGCGAGTCATTCAGATCGGCATTGTCCCGGTTTCGGGACTGAACATTAATCACTTTTACTGAATCCCTGCAGGAAAAGTCTCGCAATTTGGAATAAATCGGTTTATACTAAGCCGTCTTACGAAAGTAAAATGAGAAGGTAAAAGGAGCAGCTATGGGTTTCAGAGGGCATGCGTATGTGGATATTACCTTTGGGCCGAGATGGAAGTACATCTCGGTTACGCGGAATTATGTGCAGAGTTTTATAGCCATCGGTTTAGCCGGTCAGAGCAAGGCCGATAAAATAGCAATGGCTGTCAGTGAACTGCTGGAAAACGCAGTAAAGTATTCAGCCGGTGAGGAAACCCGCATCCGTCTCGAGGTGCGCCCGGACGAGAAGAAAATCGTTGTTGCCGTTTCAAACAAGACTGATCCCTCCCGGGAAGAAGAACTGCGCCGGATCTATGCGCGAGTTAATGAGGGCGATCCCCTGCAAACATTTATCGAAATGATGCGTGAAGCTACCACTCGTACCGACGGCAAGAGTCAGCTCGGGCTGGCACGTATCCGGCATGAGGTGGGTGCGGACATTCACCTCGATATTTCCGAGGATCATTTGGTAACGGTTACCATAGAAGTAGATGTAGAATTGGAGAGCGAGCATGAGTAAGATTGGTGTTGAATCAGTACATGTGGACAGACTGCAGATAGACGTACAGGATAACCCGGTGGGGCTTGTATTTACCGGCGATATTGATATGGAAGATCCGAGTACCGTCCTGGATCCCTTTTTTACAAAGGTGCATGAGGGGATGACCGGGAACGGGTTAGCGGAGATATCTGTGGATGTAACCGGATTGAATTTTCTTAACTCCAGCGGTATCAAGGCCATCTCGAAATGGATCATGCAGCTGGGGGCAACCCCGGATGACAAAAAATACGTAATCAAGCTAAAACACAATCCGGAAATCACCTGGCAGGCAACCAGTCTGCCGACCCTTACATACCTGGTTCCCGGAGCAGTAGAAGTAGTGTAGCAATGCAGCTGCCGGGCTTTATTCTTTTCAACGGTGTGTTGTGGGTACTGGCACTTGGCACGGGTATTGTACTGCCGGTATACGTTTTTATACCGGTGGTGCTGGCCAGCGGATTTATCTCTATCGGCTTTTCCATCCGCCACATTCGTTCCATGTATGTTCCGGTGTCCGACAGCGTCGGCACGCAAGAGGACACAGAGGGCGCGGAGGAAACGGATATCCCGGATGTCCGGATAGCTCCGGAGAATTATGCTGCCCCTGTTGAGCAAACCGTTGACAACCGGCAGCTGACCAATGATATCTCCAGCCTTCTCGATAATCTTCAGAAGACGCTGCGGGATCAATCGGTCCATGATCTTTCCCGGGTCGAACAGGTAAGGCAGCTCACCGCTAGTGAGCTGCGGCCGCGCCACGAACATTTAAAGACAGATACCACCCAGATACTGGACAATGTCTCCCGGGCGTTCGATATCTCCGATAACCTGAGCAAAACCGCGAACGATACTTTTGCCCTTGCAGCCAAGGTGCAGAAGGGGATAGAGAACATCAATGAAATTCTGCGTCAGTCATTGCAGAACACGCAGTTCCTGGAGGAGCAATCAAAGAAAATCAGCCGCATTCTGGATCTCATGAGTGATATCTCTTCCCAGATACAGGTGCTTTCAATGAACGCTTCTATTGTCTCTGCCCGTGCCGGGGTGCATGGAAAGGGCTTTGAGGTGGTTGCGAAGGAGATCCGAACCCTGTCCCATCAGACGGAGGACTCATTGCAGGAGATCGCGGCCTCCATCGGCGAGATTCAGCAGACCATTCGAATGGTAGGCGAGGATACCCAGCAAGCAGATGAGGCAGCCGCCGAGGAGACAAAATCCTTGATGTCGGTAGCCGGTTCGCTGCAAGGGGTCCAGCTGGCGATAGAGGTGGTACACACCGTGAGCGAGACCTCAAAAGAGAAGATCAGCCGGCAAACCCGCCAGCTCAATGAAATAGGCGAACTGTACAACCAGCTGGATACTTTGGTGCATGAATTACAGGCGATAGAATCAACGCAGGGCGAGCAGGTGCAAACCGCCGCCGCAATAGATGCAATCCGCACGCGGCTGCAGTCGGAGGAGTAATCAGATGGTACAGGAACTGTTTCTATTGAGTTTTCCGGTAATATTGATCTTTATTTTCCCCATGTGGATGGAGATTCATCGACGGTCGGAGTTTGGCAAGAGATCACAGACGCTGCTTTCGGCAATGACATGTTTTGCCGGCGCCGGGGTCATTGCGGTCCTGGTCTATCTCCGCATCATCCCGTCGACCAGATTGATATTGCTCGCGGCCAATGGTTTCATGACTATGCTGTATTTTCTCTCGGTCATACTGCTGGAGTATTCCATTCATCGCCAGCGCATACGGGATAGCTTCTTTACGGATGATTTTCTCGGTCAGCTTCGGAAGCTCGTCCCTGCTGCTGTCCTGGTAGCTGCCGCGACGGTGATTACGCTTCCTGCGGCGGCTGCCGGTTCAGCTGGTGTGGAGATTGCCGGTTATCTGTTCGGTTTCATCATACTCGCACTGACTGGCGGGGTGCTTTGGTCCGCAGGCCTTGGCGTGACCGACTTGTTTGATTTTCAGGCCGGCGTTATCCGGCGCAAGCGCTATCCTTTTGTTCTTTTCGGTTTTGCCGCGCTTACTGCAGCAATCTCCGCAGCTACCGGGAACATGCATTTTTTTCTTGTGTATGGGCTGGTACACCTGTCGTTTGTATTCCGTGTGTATCAGGAGTACTTTTTTGCTCGTTTCATTCATTTGAATGACCTGTTCGGCAAGCTTCAGGACACCATTCGTATCCGCAACGAACTGGTAGATAGAATTATTCATTCACCTATCGATGAGGATTACAAGGTTGTCAAGGGCATGTTTCTGGAATCCCTGTCGGCGGCTCAGGCAGAGGCATTGCTGCCGCAGTACGGGATTACCGGGGCGGCAATCTATCGTCGTCTTGGCGACGAGCTGGTAATTGAATACGACGAATACACATACGGATATTGCGCTCCGCTGTATGAACTGGACACGGTCCGAAAGATGAGCCGGGAGCAGCTTGCACACAAGCTTATTGAAGACCGCTTCAATGTCCGTTCGCTGATTACGCATAGCGAGACCGATACCCGTCAGTTCGGCAGGAAATACCTGCGCAGCATGATTGAAACCAAAAAGCCGGTAAAGATCCGCGATCTCCCCGAGTGCTACAAGGGGATTATCGATTTGATTGTTTTGTATCCGGTGGTCGATCAGGAGGTTATCACCGGATGTGTGGTAGTATTCAAAGACAGCTTCCACGATGTGTTCCCGCAGGAGGACAAAAGCCTGCGGACCTTTGCAAATAACCTCAGCACCGTTTTTAACATCATGATCGGCAAGCAGATGCAGGTAGAGCGAAACCGACTCCAGGGTGAGATGGATATCGCAACCAGTATTCAGACATCAATTCTCCCCAGGCAGTTTTCTGTTCCCGGCTTTCAGATTGCCGCCTTAATGGAGACCGCAACCGAGGTTGGCGGTGATGTGTACGATGTGGTGAATGCGGGTGAGGGGAATTATCTTGCAATTGGAGATGTTTCCGGTCACGGGCTGCCCTCGGGAATTATGGCCTTGATTCAGATGTCGGCATTTCAGGGGGCGATTGAGTCGGCCAAATCTCTGGGACAGCATCTGAAAGCCGGCGACCTGTACAGTATTGTGAACAGGGTTTTGTGCACCATAAACCGTGACAGGATCGGGGGCGACAAATTCATGACAGGAAACTATTTCTATCAGGAGGGTAATACCTTCGAACATGCCGGGGCTCATGAGATCGCGCTGCTGTACAGGGCTACCGACGGAACTGTTCATGAAATCCAGGAGACCGTGTGCAGAACTGGATATCTGGGAATATCGGAGTTTGTAGACGGGTCAACCTCCGAGGGAAAATTCGAGATGACGGAGGGAGATGTGCTGGTTCTGTACACCG
>CAZANF010000036.1:0-15759 GCA_964486425.1 uncultured Spirochaeta sp.
GATACGATGCAAAATGAAACAGACTGTAATCGGCATAGGCCGGTTGCAGAATGTCAAATACTATGCCGATCCCGGTGTATATATCGATATTCTTCAGCTCTTCAATCTCTAGGTCGAAATCCCTGAACCCCAGGTGAATCGTACCATATGCACCGGCATTTGCAAAAATGCCGCCTGCCGACCAATATCCTGAATACAGGGCCACGTTCCCGCGCCCTGATACCCCGAAACTCAAGGGGATCACATCTGCAACGTTAACCTGGGCCAGGGTCAGTTCCAGTCCCGGTGAGACATTCAGCCCTATTCCGCCATATCCCCAGCCGCTGAACCCTAAACCGATGCTGGTTGATATATCACCGGGCTGGAAGTAGGCGCCCCACGTGATGTCTTCACTGTTTGTTTCTTCAGTGGACTCCTCCTGTGCCCATACCCCGGCTGCGGTAAAAAGCGTGATCAAACCAATGAAAAAAAAGATTTTTGTTCTCATTCTTTATCCTCCATTATAAATTATACTTGCGTAAAGCTATAAATCAAATAAAATGAGTTCAGGAATGCTGCTAGTCCTCATCGTCGCCATTCTGCAGGAAACCAGCGATCATTGCATCAATATCTCCCTGGTCTGAGTCCAGCTTGCGTTCGAAAGCCAGTTCCTGATTCGTATCGCGCAGTTTGCGCAGCAGACTGTGTACCATTACCAGCAGGACCGTATTGGCGGCTCTGGGGTGTTTGCGGACAAACTGTACAAACTGATCTCTGTTTATGCGCATAATGATGACCGAATCTGCAGCACGAACCGATGCAGTTCGCTTCATTTTCATAAACACCCCGGCCTCGCCGAATACCTCGCCGGCGCCCAGGCAGCAGAGGAATACCTCCTTATCGCTGTGTCCGGTGACTACGTTCACACTGCCTTCCAGTACCGTATAAAGATGCGGGCTGATCTCTCCTTCCTGTACAATTGTTTCATCCGGATCTACCATGAAGAACTCAACAAATTCCCCAAGACTGTTACGAGCGGTTCTGCTCAGATAGCGAAACAGGAAGATTGATCCCAATCTCTCGACAAGTGCATTACGTTGCGATGTATCATGTATAGATTTCATGATGCTAATTATTAGTTGACATAATCTACTTGTCAATAAATGCCGGGAATTATTACCTTGAGTATATGAGTAGAATACAAAGCAAATTTCATCGTTCAGTCTTTATTGCGGGTCTAATTATCGCAATGGGACTCTGTGCTGTAGTTTCCGTTTCGGCCCAGGGTAGCTTCGATGGGCACGATGAGGTCGAGGTCCAGGAATTCACACCGAATGATGATGGCGTGGTGGAAATCGATTTCTCTAATGAGGGGTATCAGTTTTTGCCAACTGCCGTCGAGGTACCTGTGGGTTCAACGATCCGGATAACCTATGAGAGCAGTGGTCGTCATGATTGGCGCCTGGATGAGTTTGATGCAGCCACACAGGTGCTTGGGAATGGTGAATCTGAGACAATCGAGTTTACTGCCGATTCTGCAGGAGAATACGAGTTCTATTGCAGCGTGGCAAACCATCGGTCACTCGGGATGTGGGGCAGGTTTATTGTTACTGAATAACTGCGTATGACGGACTCAGGAGAGCATGCCGCGTTCCTGCAGAAACGCTTTAAAAAGGTCGAGGATGATAGGATCTACCTTGACCTTTTTTTTCACAAAATCGGTGTAGAGCATAGTGATTGCCTCCACAGGGGTGAGAGGGTCCCGGTACAGTCTGTTCGGGTCGGTGAGGGAATCGAATACATCAACCACCTCCAGCATCTTCGCAGGAAAATAGGCAAGTACCTGATAGTCAATAAGGGGTTCCATCTCATACGACATGAGATGATCAATGCGGGCATCCGGCCGCATTTTTTTATAGCGATCCAGTAACTCGCGGAAGTATCCATACCCGCTCGGATCTCCGTAGTATTCATGATGGTATCCGGTAATGAGGGCTGCTTCGCGGGGATATACAGTCTTTTCCATTACCGCCTTGTAGCCTATTTTTACATGCCTCACTATCTTTTCCCGGTCAAATCCAGCCTCTCCCTCATGGTACTCGATATCTTCGGCCTTCCCGACATCATGAACCAGATATCCCATAGCAAAGTTGCGGATTTCATCCATTGTCAGGGCCCTCATTCCGCCCCAGAAGACCCGCTCCAGAGTGATGTCTTCCTCATTCAGATGCGGCAGCAGTTTTTTATACACCGGTCGGTACCGCCGGGCGAAATGTGCACGAATGTAATTCGGCAGGCTTTTTACAGAGTACTGGCGGTTGTAATAGAGCAGAAAAGAGAACCCCATCAGAAACACCCGTGTCATGTGCTGTACTACGATCCCGTTCGACTTCTTCACCATGTCGGATATAAGATCTTCCTTATAGAGATCCCTTGCCAGAAGATCTCCGGTTGATTCCACCATTTTTTCTGTTGTAGATACCAGGGAAGCCGAGTAGCGCTGTGCTTCGGCATTGCCCATACGCAGGGCATCCAGGATTGTAGCCTTGTTTACCAGGGCTGCCTCAATAACGCCGGCGGTAAGACTCTGGTTCACCTCGATCTCGGTAAGATCAGATTTATGTGATAACTCCTCAAAGCGTTTTGCATGGCTGTGTATCAGTTCGATTCTCTGTTCAGGTCTCAGGTTAACTATCTGCTGGTATTGTGCGCCGAAGTTTGGAGGTTTCTGTTCTAAAGATGCCTGTGCATCAGCGGTTGGGCCGGCTGCAGCAGTAACTGTCGTACTTTTTGGTTGACTCGCACTCCCTGACGGGAAGGCTTCAAAAATCTGTTCCGCAGATTCACGGGTAATGAAATATTCATAGCTGGAAGTCTTTCGAAAAAACTGGGAGTTATTCAGCAGCAGCGTACGAACAGGCACGGAGCGTTCTCTCCCCTTTGCCTTGTGACGGGCGATTACCGTGAATCCATGCGAAGCCATAAATTGCAGGGAACGCGGTTCACGGCTTACGATATCCGCTAGTAGTATGTAGTTTTTTTCTTCCACATATATAGTGTTCGCATTAGCACTGCACAAAGTCAATATAAAATCGCTGCAATACGGTAGTGTACAGATAATAAATATCAGCTTAGGATATTGATATGCAAACACAGAGGCATTTCCAGTTTTCATTTCGAACAAACCCGCATGTAATCTCCGGTCCAGGCTGCTTCAGCCGGTTACCGGAATTGATCTCCGGTCTTCCGGGGCCTCAGAAGTCATGTCGACGAGTCTTGCTTGTTCGCGGCGGGGAATCATTACGGCATACCCCGCAGTGGTCGTACCTGTTGCGTGAGTTGACCCAGCGCGGAGTCGAGATCTATGAACAGGCAGTTCACTGTGAACCCTCGGTTGAATTGATTGACGGAGCCGTCCAGGACTATCGGCATGAGGAAATTGATGCGGTAGCGGCAATAGGCGGGGGCAGTGTCCTGGATGCCGGCAAAGCAATCGCTGCCATGCTGTGCGTACGAGGTTCTGTACAGGATTTCCTGGATGATGTCGGGGATCGCTCGCATCCCGGGATGTCACTGCCTGTGGCCGCTGTTCCAACGACTGCCGGTACCGGGAGTGAGGCTACCAAAAACGCGGTTATCTGTGGAACAGGGAAGAATGGATTCAAGAAATCCCTGCGGCATGATAATTTCGTTCCGAATATAGCTGTGCTGGATGCCGAGCTCACTGTTGAATGTCCGCCGGATATAACCGCCGCATGCGGACTGGATGCATGTACCCAGCTGATTGAATCCTATACATCATCCCGGGCGGTTCCGCTTACCGATGCGCTCGCCGTCAGCGGCCTGAAAGAACTGGCATGGGCGCTTCCCCTGTGCTGTATGGATGATCCGCACAACCTTGAGGCTCGCCAGGCTATGCTGTATGCAGCCTATCTTTCCGGTGTGTGCCTGGCTAATGCAGGATTAGGGGTTGTACATGGTGCAGCCGGGGTAATCGGCGGGAAGTTTGATGTGCCTCATGGGATTGTCTGCGGTAATCTGCTCGGTCCGGCTACCCGAATGAATATCGGGAAAATCCAGGACAACCCGCAGGAATATCGTACTGCGCTTGCCAAATACAGCGAGGTCGGCAGTATCCTGACGCAGCATAACAACGGGGATGTCCTTGAATCCCTGCTGCTGCTGCTGGATAGCTGGCTGGAGGAATGGGAGATTCCGGGACTGGGGAGTTTCGGGATACAGCAGAAGGATATTCAGTCGATTCTTGAAAAAACCGGCCTAAAGAACAATCCGGTAGAGCTTTCCCGTGATGACATCCACACAATACTCGCTTCTGCGCTGTGAGATCTGTGTGTACGCAATAGTATTTTTTAAAGAAAAAAAGTAAATATTCAATAGTTAAAATGTAAGGGATTTTTTTGCTTTTCAGTTACTTTTTCAGTTATACTGAGAGCGTGTACAGCGATACCGAGATAATTCCGGAGGATCTTGCAGAGGCCCAGGCCCTGCTGAATACCCGGCTGCAGCAGATTGCCGCCCTCAATGCCGAACTGGATACAGTACGGATGCAGAAGATGGAGCTGGAGCACCAGCTGGAGCGGTCCGCCTTACGCAGGAGGGACCTGGAAAACCTTCTCTCACTGCATGAAAAAACCGGACTCCCGACCCACTTTCGTTTGAAGACTGAACTGCAGCAGACCCTGGAACACATTAACCGCAGCGATGAAAAATCTCCGCTCTCGGTAATGATTCTTCATCTGGACACCACCATAAACACTTTGCAGCGAACTACCAAGACAAGTATTTCCGAATGGGTACTGTATCAGCTTGGGAATAGATTTCTGGAGGCTATTACGGACGAGGAGCAGGTGTTTCATACCAGGGATTCCGAGTTTGTGTTCCTTCTGCGTGAACCGCATGATGATAACCTGTATCGCAAGATCAAGCTGATATTTCATCGCTTGCGTGAACCATTTGTTTTTTCCAATATCAAGGTCACCCTGGATGGATGGGCCGGTATCGCGTTGTATCCGGATCATGGAATAACCAGATCTGTGCTGATGCGTCATGCCGATATTGCACTGGGAACCGCCGCAGAACAGCGGCGCAGTACGGTGATTTTCCAGGAGCAGCTGATGTACCAGGTCATCGAAAAGATTGACCTCCAGAACAGCATTATCCGTGCAATAGAGGCTCCGGCAATGAAAAATATCGGCCGGCAGTTTTCATTGCAGTACCAGCCGAAGGTCTTTTTTGCGGACACGAACGAGGACAGCCTGCAGGTTAGTCAGGTAGAAGGCGAAGCACTTATGCGCTGGAATCATCCCGAGAAGGGCTCAATAGCGCCCGACCGTTTCATTCCCCTGGCCGAAGAGACCGGCCTCATTATGCCGATGGGCAAGTGGGTTATGTACACCGCGGTGCAGCAGATACTTGCCTGGATAGAGGCCGGCATCGATGATGTGCCGATAGCGATTAACCTGTCCGCCAGGCAGATGCAGAACGACGATATACTCGATATCACCCGCAGCCTGATAGAGAACCGGAATCTGCCCGGCAGCCAGATTATTTTCGAGGTAACAGAGACCAGTATATTCGAGGACCCGCAAAGTGCCCGGCGCTTGATGGACGGGTTAACAGAACTGGGGGTACGGATATCGATTGATGATTTCGGTACCGGCTACTCATCGCTCAGCTATCTCAGCCGCTTCCCGGTGCATGAAATCAAGGTTGATCGCTCGTTTATCTCGCGCTTCCTGCATAGTCAGGCCGATGATGCCATCATACGCAGCATTGCTCATCTGGCGCATCAGATGAACTGGAACGTGGTAGCCGAGGGGGTGGAGCATATTGATGAGGTTAATCGCCTGCGGGGGATCGGCATTCACTGCTTCCAGGGATACTATTTTTCCCGGCCGCTTTCCCCGGAAAACTTCGCCGGGTATATCCAGAAGCTTCGCAGCAATGGTATGCATCTCCCGCAGGACTAACCATCCGGCTACAGGGCGCTAATCTGCCGGTTCAGATCTATCATCTCGATTGCCGAAAGGGCAGCGTCCCAGCCTTTATTTCCCGCCTTGGTACCGGCACGCTCCAAGGCCTGCTCGATATCGTTGGTGGTAATAACCCCGAAGATAACAGGTACCCCGGTCTGCATTCCTGCTTGTGCTATCCCTTTTGCGGCTTCATTGGCTACAAAATCAAAATGCGGCGTAGATCCGCGGATAACCGCGCCCAGACAGATTACGGCATCGTACTTTCCGCTCTCCGCCAGTTTCCTGGCAATGAGCGGGATCTCAAAGGCCCCGGGCACCCGCACGACGCTCTGCTGGCTAATATCGGCACCGTGGCGCTGCAAGCAGTCTATTGCTCCGCTTATCAGCTGCTCGGTGATCAAACTGTTAAATCGTCCGGCCGCTATTGCGGTGCGAACTCCGGCTGCATTCAGCGTGCCGGCAATCTCATGAACCTGCATGGTGTTCCTCCTGTGTATATGCACGGTAAATTGCTAATTCTTCAATCGTAATAAACGGCATTCCGGTGTCTTCCGCAATGATCTCAAGATCGGGTACCCGGGCCATGCTGCCATCTGCTTTGAGAATCTCGCAGATAACCGCATTCGGCCGATATCCTGCCAGTTCCGCCAGGTACACAGAGGCCTCGGTATGGCCGCGCCGGGCAGCAATACCCTGAGGATGGGCGATTAACGGAAAGACATGACCCGGTCTTCCAAAATCCTCCGGCGAGCTGCCGGGGTCCGCAAGGGCGCGAATCGTGGCTGCCCGATCTGCCGTGGAGATCCCGGTGGTGGTCCCGTGAAGGTAGTCAACGCTCACGGTAAAGTTGGTATGATGCTGCGCACTATTGTTCTGTACCATGAGGGGCAGATGAAGCTGCTCGGCGCGCTCTGCAGTAATTGCCTGGCATACCAGGCCCCTTCCCTCGGTTATGAGGTAGTTCACGGCATCTGGGGTAATGAGTTCGCTGATGCAGACAAAGTCGCCTTCATTCTCGCGGTCATAGTCATCGGATACGATTATAATCCCTCCCCGGGCGAGGTGCCGGACTGCATTCTGAATCTTGCTGTTGATACCCTGCTTCTCTTCTGCGGTAGGCAGCGGTGTATGTGTGTTGGTCATGAGATATCTCCAAATCCGAGTTCGGTTAACCGCTCGGCGGTGAGTCTGGATGAATTGCCGGAGGTTTCCTTCCGGCCGAGTGTGAGAAATCGTTCGACGTAGCGAGCGATAATATCGGTTTCTATGTTTACGGTATCGCCGGCGGAGCGGGTACCGAGGTTGGTATGCGCCATGGTATGCGGTATCACATTCACAACGACACTGTCTTCGCCGACCCTGGCTGTTGTAAGACTGATACCGTCGACAGCAATAGACCCCTCTGCAACGCATAGCCGCAGCAGGTCCGGAGGCAGCTGTATGGTAATATATACATTCTGTGCCTCAACCTTGATATCCGTTACCGTTCCCGTGCCGTTTACATGGCCCTGGACGAAGTGTCCCCCCATCGGGGTACTCGGAGTAAGGCTGGTTTCCAGATTAACCGGGTCCCCGCTGTTCAGGCTGCCGAGATTGGTCTTCTGCAGGCTCTCGGCGAGGGTGTCGAACTCTGCTCCCCCGGCTGTCAGCCTGGCTACGGTTTGGCAGGCTCCGTTTATTGCTACCGAATCCCCGAGCTTCCGCTGCGGACGAATCTGCGCGCAGGCAACAGAGAGTCGTGCTTACTCCCCCTGGTGTACAATTCGTGTTATGCGCCCCACTTCCTGAATCAGACCGGTGAACATAGTGTTTCCTCCGTACTGTGCGGTATATACTGCTGCAGCAGTGCCGCTGCGGCCGGATGCCGTCCGCTTACAGCCATTGTGGTGCCATACTGCATATATTCCGGCTGCTCCAGCCTGAGGGCGCTTGCCACCGTCGGAACGGATAATCCAGCGGTCGGCTGCATCCCGCGTCCCAGAAACAGCGGCTCGGTAAAGACGGTAATGCGGTCGTAGAGGCCCTGGGCCAGCAGGGAGCCGTGGAGCCTGGGTCCCCCTTCCACCAGCACGGATTGTATCCCCGACTGGTAGAGATCCCGAAAGATCATCTGAAGATCATCTGAAGATCCAGCCCCGCTGCCGGGGAGTCCGAGGCATAATCAACCTGAACTGCGGTGATTCCGGCGGTTTCCAGTCGGATGATTGCGGCTGAGGATACTGCCTTGCTGCAGTAGACCCGGGTAGGTATGCGCCCGGCTTCGGTGTACAGATGGCTGTGTACATCGATATTTGCCTGACTTGATACTGCTACCCGCAGCGGGGTCGGATTGCTGTCGCCGGGCAGGCGAACGGTAAGCTGCGGATCGTCGTACGCTGCCGTGCCGCCGCCGACGAGCACGGCATCGGATGCCGCCCGCAATGTATGTGCCTGGATGCGGGCGGATGCTGAGCTGATCCATTTTGAATCGCCGCTGTGTGCCGCCATGCTGCCGTCCAGACTCTGGGCCCATTTCAGGTGGATGTAGGGGCGCTTGTTCTCGCGGGCGAGAATATAGGCCTCATTCTGCCGGACCGCCGCCGCAGCGCATATCCCGGTGCGTACGCTGATACCGGCCTGCTGCAGCTGCTCAATTCCGCTGCCGCTTACCTGCGGATTTGGATCCTCTATTGCAATTACCACCTCGGAAATACCGTGACGGCGTATTGCAAGGGTGCAGGGGGGATTATGCTTCTCCGGTGAGGTGAATGAGCATGGTTCCAGGGTACAGTACAGCACCGATCCGCGCGGGTCGTTTCCCTGCTGCAGTGCATTCTCTATCGCCGCCTGTTCGGCATGCGGACCGCCGTATCCGGCATGACATCCCTCGCCGATAATCTTACCGTCGCGGACAAGGACTGCGCCTACCAGCGGGTTTGGGGATACCTGCCCGCGGCCTGCCTCGGCAAGCTGCAGGGCATACTCCATAAAATAGTCGTCCATAACGGACTCCTTCGTCGTGCTGTTCCCAGGGCGTAATCTCAAGCCCAAAAAGAAGCCCTCATTTTCCGACCGTGTGTAGCGGAGCGCGGAAAATCAGGGCTAGGGCTAGGATGGATGTGCACGACGTGTGCGATTTTCTTCCTTCCGGACTATACCGTCGGCACTGGAGTTTCACCAGTTCAGTCCCCTGGAGAAGGGAGTCGCGGGCTGTAACCGCCGGCCTGGAATTGCCTCGTACCACGAGGCTCACCATGCCCTGAAAATCATGTATATATTACTGCTGACGGACGATTGCTGTCAAGCAGTATCGATAAATAATTATCTAAAAAATTACAGTCGCCGCTGTTCATCGGTGAGGATATGCTCCTCCTCTTCATCCTCTGGAATATTGTCATGCGGCAGCACCAGATTAACGACAATCCCTACCAGGGTTGCCAGCGCCACCCCGGAAAGATCGAACTGCATGTCCGATATGTTTGGAATCGGGAACAGCAGTTTTCCGCCGCCGATTCCGATTACCAGAATGATTGAGGTCAGTACCAGGTTGCGCTTGTGTGCATAATCCACGCCGCTTTCGACCACGGTGCGGATACCGGCAGAGGCAATAATCCCGAAGAGCATGGTGCTGATACCCCCCATAACCGGTCCCGGTATGGTCTGGATTAAGGCCCCGAATTTGCTCAGAAACGAAAGGATGATTGCAATGACTGCGGCCCCGGCGATTACCGGTACGCTGTAGACCCGGCTGATTGCCATGACGCCGATATTCTCGCCGTAGGTGGTGTTCGGCGGTCCACCGAACAGAGAAGCGAATGATGTAGCGATCCCGTCGCCGATCAGGGTGCGGTGTATACCCGGATCCTTGTAGAAGTCCCGTCCGGCCACAGTTCCCATTACCAGTGTATCGCCCAGATGTTCGGCTATCGTAGCCAGTGAAACGAACAGGAAGGTAACAATCGGCACCAGACCGAATTTGGGGGCAGTAAACTCGGGCAGGCCGAACCAGGGAGCGGCGGCAACTGTATCAAAATCAATCAGTGCCAGCTCGGGAAAGAAAAGCCCGAATACCACGGCGAACAGGTACCCGCCGACTATAGCGATCAGTACCGGTACAACCGTAAAAAATCCCTTCAGGAATATTGAACAGATTACACCGATACCCAGGGTTACGGCTGCAGTCAGGAAATACTCCCATCGATACCCGAGTGATGGGTCGGCATTGGGATACATCGACATCTCCATTGCGATGGGGGCCAGGGTAAGCCCGATGACCATGATGATTGCACCGATTACGACCGGCGGCAGGATGGGGGCCAGCCAGTTGCGGCCGAATGCGCGGATAATCCCCGCCACTATTACATAGAAGATACCGACGACAAAACCGGCGCCCAATGCGTATTCAATCCCGAAGGCAGCCGATACGGCGATAATCGGGGGGATGAACGCAAAGCTTGAGCCGAGATATGCCGGAACCTTGGCCTGGGTGACCGCAATGTAGAGCAGGGTACCTACACCGGACGAGAACAGGGCGATCGCCGGGTTAAGACCGGTCAGCAGCGGAACCAGGATGGTTGCGCCGAACATGGCAAATACATGCTGAAAACTCAGTGGAATCCATATTTTTAATGGAGGCAGGTCTTCAACATCGTAGCGGGCAATGTGTGACATAATTTTTCTCCTGAGGGATTTTTACCAAATTTGCGTAAACTCGCGAGGTTGTCAAGGACCTTGATTCATAGGTACTGTATGGTAATATGCCTAGGAACACTGCACGTCCCTCTACCTACAGATATCTCGGAATACGCTTCATTAATCGCATCAGCCATGCATCACGTCAGGAACAATGGGGCAGGACCTTCGTACAGCTAGCCTGGACCGCGGGCCCAGTCACCTTTTTAGCCCTGCATGGCGGGTATTTTTTCGGATATGGCCAGACACCCCCCGATCACCTGTTTTATTATTTCGGGGGATACACCCTGGTTACCGGGGTAGTATCGATTGTTACCCGCTTTGTGTACAACCTGACCCGGGGGCGATCTCTGCAGCGGGCTGAACAAGCCCTGCATACGGTAATGAGCGGGCTGCCAGAACTCATTGCGGCCTGCCGGAATGCAACCATCAGTTTTTATGAAAACGAGTACCGGCCGGTCATTGTCTCGCAGTTTATTCTCTCGAATCCGGATGCCGGGGTTGAGGCCGTCCGGATAGCGGTGGAGATGCTCACCCGGGATATAGCCCTGGCCGATGCCTCCGCCCGGTCGGAGGTATTCCGCCGGCAGGGACTCATGACCCTGTGCCGGGAGAATGCGGATTCCGTGCGCGGATCATTGCAGAAGGCCTGCACGAGGGTCAGTGAAATCAGCCCGGAGCTTTCTCGGCAGCTGTATGACCGAGTACATGGCCGGGTTGTCAGCAAGCGTACCGGCTTGCCGCGCACCCAGGGCTTTCTGTTCCGGGGGCTGAAGGCGATCGAGCTGAGCGATCCTTCCTATATGAACCTCACCGATACCATTGAGGTTGCCACTCTGCTGTTTGAGCTCATGGCCGGAAGGGAGTTCCCGCGGATTGAGCTGAAGTACCGGGGTGCACGTTATGTTACCGAGGCTGGTGAACGACTGGAGCGCGCCCGCCGGGCCCTGCGGGCGGCGGTAAATCGCCGCAACTCCCGGCTGTGGAGTATAGGAGAGCATATGCGGGGACGGCGCAGTATGAAGCGTTTTGCCGCCGCGGTACATGCCATTCATACACCCGGCGCCTGGATCGATGAGATTGAGGCCTCTATTGAGGAACTTATGCGGTCAATCAGTAAACGCTCCGATAACAAGGAACAGCACTTCGCCAGGCGCACCCTGCAGAAGCTTCGTGACCTGGATAAGGCCGAGCAGCAGCTGCGTCGTTTGGAGCAGGAGCTTGTAAAGGCCCAGCTCGGGTATAAGGCAGCGCGGGAGCGCATGGATCGGAAATACGGGACCGGCACCGTTCCGGTAATCCTGCGCGAGGGACAGAGACTGCGCCGCAGGGACCACGTGGGGATTGAACTGGTAAGCAGCGACATAGCCCTGAACAAAAAAGAGCAGCGTGAGCTTTCGGTAGCCCTGGCTCCGATTGTGGAACAGGTGGAGTCTGCAGCCCACGATCCGGCGGAACTGGTAGGAATCGGCTATGCGCTCATGCAGGTGCTGGAACAGCACCTGCCGATTCATCGCTGGAGCGTTCAGGCTGCCCTGGAACGAAGCAATGCCCCCGATCTCTCGCAGCTGGAGCAGGGATTGACCTCATCTACCAGGATCGGGTGGGGGCTCTCCCTGGTGCGCGAGCTGCAGCTCAATCACAGTGAGATTATTCATGCAGTTGCCCGAACCCTGGTAGATTATCATCGAATTGAACTGGACACCGAAGCTATCGAGTATCTGGTAGATGAATACGGCGCAAATAAGGTCTATCTGGAAGCACTTGCCCCATCTTCCGATGAGGATTCCCTGCATAGTCCCTCAACATCAGCCCGTACCCTGAAGGAAGTATCTGTCAAGCTTCAGCAGGCTCTGAATAAACATGCGAAGCCGGATAAAAGTGAAAAGCCCCGGGGCCGCCCCGGAATAGGCCATCGCTGGTCGAGCACGTGAGGGTGACAGTGGATCGCCTGCTTTTCCGCTGCATCATGCATCTATCATGTATCGAAGAAAACAGCTGATATCGATTTGAATTCCAGCGGATTTTGTTTATAATCAGGTCTATGCAAAACATCCCCGCAGATTATTCACCTATTTTGACAGTACAGCAAACCGAACGTGCAATTAAGCACATCAAGGACTACTTTGAGCGCAGCCTTTCAGCCGAGCTACGCCTGTACCGGGTTACCTCGCCCCTCTTTGTTCCTGCAGGCTCAGGTATAAACGACGACCTGAACGGGATTGAACGCCCGGTTAGTTTTTCAGTTGCTGCAATGGATCAGGCCAATGTCGAGATTGTACAGTCCCTGGCAAAATGGAAGCGTATGGCCCTGGCGGACTATGGATACTCCACCGGCACCGGTATCTACACCGATATGAATGCCATCCGACCCGATGATACCATCGATGCAATTCATTCAATTTATGTTGATCAGTGGGACTGGGAGATGGTAATTGATCCCTCCGAGCGCAACCTTGCAACCCTGCAGAAAACCGTCGAGCGAATCTACGCCGCGATTACCCGGACGGAATTCGTAATATGTGAACAATACCCCGACATTGAACCCTGTCTGCCGCATGAGATTACCTTTATTCATGCCGAGGAAGCCGCGCGGCAGTTTCCTCATCTTACTCCGGAACAGCGGGAGCATGAGCTGGCCAGAAAACACGGCGCAATATTCGTTATCGGTATCGGCGGCAAGCTTTCCGACGGACAGGTACACGGGGGACGAGCCCCGGATTACGACGACTGGACAACCGAAACCGGCTCCGGGAATCGGGGACTGAACGGGGATATCGTGGTATGGGACCCTGTCCGGTCCACGAGTCTGGAGCTGTCGTCCATGGGGATTCGTGTCGATAAGGCCGCATTACTGCATCAGCTTGAGATAACCGGAACCCTGGATCGTCAGCGCCTCTACTGGCATCAGCGCCTGCTGTCGGGCGATCTCCCGCAAACCCTGGGCGGGGGTATCGGCCAGTCACGCCTCTGCATGTTTCTCCTGCGAAAGGCGCACATCGGCGAGGTTCAGGCATCAGTCTGGCCGGAGCAAATGCGCAAGGAATGCCTGGAAAACGGCGTGCAATTAATGTAGAATTTGAACTACGAAGAGGAGCAGGCTGTATGTATAATTATGTAGAACCACGCGAAATTAAAGCTCACATGCTGATTGTGGACGATGACCAGCAGAATGCTGAAATAGCGGCCGCCTTTTTTGCCGACTGGCAAATGGATATTACCCATGCACCCTCCGCCTCTGCCGCCCTGGAGCTGATTGAGGACACCACCTTCGATTTGATCCTTATGGACATTATGATGCCCGAGATGGACGGCATCACCCTGACCGAAAAGATCAAGTCGCACGCAGCCTATTTCGACGTACCGATAATCTTTTTAACCGCCAAGGTGGACAAGCAGACGATGCGGCAGGCCTTTGAAGCGAGGGGCTCCGATTTTATAACCAAACCCTTTTGGGGTGTGGAGCTGCAGCTGCGCGTCGGGGTGCAGCTGAAGAACCGGTATATGCATCTGTTCCTGGGCAACCTGAACGCCGAAATGGAAAAACAGCGACAGCGCGCCGACAAAGCCGAAAACGAGCTTGCCGAAGCCCGAAAACGAATCGCACAGCTGGAAGCTCAGGCATAGCCTGTCGGGCTGAAGTTCTCGCGACCGGCTCTTGGTGTACAGAGTGCCGTTCTCGACCTTGTAGACTAGACAGTATTCGTATGGTTGTTAACATTCTCGATAGCGCGTAAAAGATGTTCACGATTAGCCTGGGTACTCAAAAGGTACTCGGTCTCATCTTGAACTTCCTGGACAATTATTTCAATCTCCCTATGCTGGTAAGCGATACAGCGGCTCTCGCACTTTGCTTGTAATAGCCATGAGGATCACATCCGGGCGGTTTGCATTGTAATTTTCATTGCTGAGAATGACTGCCGGACGCTTTTTAATAGTCTGGAGGTTGGTGAACGGAAAGCTTACTAAAACCACATCGCCGTAATTATAATGCATCATAGGCTGCGTCTTCGTCGTTGTCCCATACATCCCCAAACGCTGCTTCAGAAGCCCGAGTAAAATCCTCTCTCAAACTCTCTTCATTGTCCTTTTGTCGCAAGAAGTCAATAAAATCATCAACCTCTGCAATACGCTGTTGAGAAAGGTGCTCGAGTTTTTTTATTACTTGTTCAACGTGTACTTGCATTATTGAATCCTCTTGAGCGACATATTCATACACAAATTGTACTCCTATTCCGCTGCTGAATCAACTGAGAGCAATGGAGCATCAATGCAGAGATACGGTTTGCACCTCCCTGTGCGCGAGGTGGGAGGCCGGAAACCCCGCAGGGCGTAGAGATTCCCGCAGGGATATCTCGGCCCGAGGAGTTGCAGGCCGTACACCGACCCCGCCGGCTGGAATCAGTCGGCGGGGTCGCGCCCGGATGCATTATTCGGCTACGGTACGATCATGCCGTCATGCAGCTGTACTCACTTTTGTTCGATCAGCACCTGTATCTCGGTCAGGTACTTCATTGGGTTGCCGGTAAAGATCATGCCGGGGCCCTTGAGGTATATTTCGCGCGACGGGACGATCCATGTGGCGCCGATTTTTTCGATGTGGTCGGTGATTTTTTGATAGGCTTCGCCGATTGTGGTGTAGGGTCCCTGGTGTACCAGGGTGACGGCCTTGCCGCCGGGGAGGGTGCGGGAACACCGGGTCTTCGAATTCAAAAGACAGCACCAATGCTGTAATCCTCAATAGCATTGCTTTCATAATCAACCTCCTGATATGTTGAGTGATTAAAAGCATAGGGTCTCCAGTAAATGGAGGGTCAAGAAAAAATTTTCAATTCCTCTGCAGGGAAACCGCATGTAGCGTGAGCGACGGGAAGGTTCTTGATACAGCTGCCGGGAATCTTTTAGACTCGGTATTCAGACAGAGGAGACCATACAATGGAAATACGTCGAATTCAGTGGCAGGATACAATCGAACTCCGTCATAAGGTATTATGGCCAACCAGGAACCGAGCTTTCTGTCATGTGGAAGGAGATGCAGATGCCTGGCATTTTGGAGCCTTTTTGCCTGAAGGTCTCGTCTCTGTTGCCTCTGTATACCCCGAAGGAGAAACGG
>CAZANF010000037.1:0-15737 GCA_964486425.1 uncultured Spirochaeta sp.
GGGTCTCGAACCTCGGCGATCCCGAGGACGCCACGCCGAGGTTCGAGACCCTGCAGGGCACCCCTGACGGCAGTTTCGTGACGGTGAACGGACGGCGAACCGAGGTGTGGGACATTGAGTTTGATACCCGGGGGGGCGACGTAAACAGCGGCAGTCTGTATCTGCTGCCTGGCACCGGGGTCCCGGTTCGCCTTACCTATGATGCAGATACCCCGATGTTTGTTTCCGCTGCTACCGACAGCTTTTACCGGCAGGCCTCCGACGGCTCCCTCGAACGCAGGTTGATCGAGATCCGGTTTCGCATTGGAGCTCTGTTCCTGTCACGAACCTATCGTATTGTTATTGACTACTGATCAGCGATTTCCGGGTGAGCCGGATATAGACAGTGTGGCGCCGGAGTACCGGTTGGCTGCCGAAGCTGCATGAGGTCACAATGCGGAAACATGTCCCGGGATACCGGAGCGCTCCTCGCTCCCTGGCCCGGTTACACCATTCCCTCCAGCCGCATTTCTGTGGATCCGGGAGCCCGTGCTTGTTTCCTGCGCGCACCAGGCGCTGCAATTCAAAGCTGAACCGATTGGATTCGGAACCAAGCAGAGGTACAATCCGGACAGCAAGTATTCGTATCGCCAATCCGGCAGCCGCAGCAGCTGCAAGGAGCAGGGTGATCAGAAGCAGCGGAAATGTACGGTTATCCGAATCCTGCTCTGAACGAAGACCGAAGAGCATCTCCATCTGCCGGGAGGTCTCCCGGTCTTCCGCCAGGCTGATCGTATTTCTGTCGAGTTCCGTCTGCATGGGCGGGGTCGCCTCTATTCGAACCCAGCCGGATTCGGGCAGATAGATCTCCGACCATGCGTGTGCGCTGTAGCCTGTAATCTCGGTGGCTGTGTACGGTTGTCCCTCGCGCACCGAAAAGCGCGGCACGTAGAAGCCGGTTACATAGCGCGCAGGGATTCCTGCCGCCCGCGCAAGTACGGTAAAGGCGGTAGCGAAATGTACGCAGTATCCCGATTTGGCGGTAAAGAGGAAGAACTCAACCAGTTCCTCGCTGGATCCCCGCTGCGGAGGGTGAAGGCTGTACCGGAAATCCTGCTGCCGGAAATACCCGAGTATCCGGTCTGCGATCCGGGAATCCGGGTAGTCGGCATCCTGCTCCGCAGGCCGGGCAAATGATTCGGCAATATCGATAATCCGCTGATCAAGCCCATTGGGCAGCTGTGTATATCTCCGTTCTTCAGCCTCGGATAATACGGGAACATCCGGTTGCGGTGTCGCGCCTGCCAAAGCGATTGCGATAGTATCGCCGTACATTAGCGGCAGATCCATATACATTCCCGTGTCCGTATCGCCGTACACATTACCCGAAGGGGGACGAACCGCGGGTGAGCCAAGTACGTGGGGAATCGACGGAAAGAAATCCGTCCGGACCTCAAGATTCACTACCTGCTCCGGAGGATACGGCGGAGGGTAATCCTCGCGAAGCAGGACCCAGTCATTCGTTCGCATGCCTGACTCAATGATCTCAGGCTCATCCTCAAGTGAAGCCCAGCTGCTGTCGGTATACTGATCGAAGATATCGGTTCGAAGATACAGGGTCTGTCGCGGCGGAGCAGAAAGAGAGAATACCAGGGTCCGGGACAGCTGAGGTGTTTCCCCCAGTCTCTGTGAGGAAAACTGATGTCCGACAGACGAGATATTAAACAGCACCGGGATACGGGGGAAGAATTCAATGGTCAGACTTCGCAGTGCCGGGGATATGTAGCGATTAACCAGTTTACTTCCGGATGGTTTTCCGGCAGCTGTCAGTGCTAGCGCAGTTGCAATTGTAATGAGCAGCAGCGGTGTGATAACCTTTGCGGCCTGCCTGGTCCTGGACCTGGACTCCGTTACAAACCGGGCGGTCAGTGCGGCCGCACTCAAAAGCAGGAAGATCGCTGCTGCAGCAGCCGGTACCCAGCTTAATGCGTCTGTTTCCAGCGGTGCCCGCACCATGGCGACAAGCACAGCGGCGGCGGCGCTTCCACCGAATATCGCCTGGATGGGCTTTTTCCCGAGACAACCTGCGGCAACAGCGATGCTGAAGCCGCCGATCATTGCAAAAACATAGGAGGAAGATCCCCGGCTGTTACCGGCTGCAACCATGTCCAGCCAGACGATCCATACCCCAATCGGGATTATCAGGGTAAAAAACAGGATGTACAGTGCTGTGGCGGCGGGAAGTATGATTCCGATATACCGCCTCAGTCGCAGGGCTGTGGCAGACCCCGCCCGGTCGGCATGAACCCTCAGCTGCACCGCGACACCAGTGCAACCGCATAATACCAGTCCCGGTAGCAGCGGCCCCTGGGCTTGCAGAATGGAATACACAGCGGAGAAAAATGCAGCCGGCAGCAGGAAAGATACAATCCCCAGCAGAATTCTTCGTACTACCATTGCGATATCTCCGAATCCAGGTCTTCGCTTCGTCGAACGATCGCCATGCGGTTTTCCCATCCCTCTCTGCGGCGGAGCTCGGTGAGAGCCTTTGCGTGCGCGTACTCAATCTTGCAGATATTGGCGATCAGGCGAATATCTGCACCCCCGGTGCGCCTGTGTTCCAGTGCATACAGGGTTTCACGATCAAGGATATGACTGATAAGGATAACCGCCCCGGCCTGATAATCCGGCATCTCCAGCGGAGAGCGTACGGAATGGAAAAACAATCCGATACTTCGCTCGCGAACGGTGTCCAGGTCACGCTGGGAATAAATGCCGACCGAAGGCATTCCATCGGCATGCAGCATGGTCGGGATTCCCAGTTCCACGCATCGACCCGCCAGCGACAGGGCTGATTCCAGTGAGACATCCTCAATCTCCGTATCCGCTGTATACTGATCCGCGCTGCCGGGTTTCCTGGATCCGCGGGTATCAATAACAATGTTCAGGCCCTGGGATGAGGATGAGTCATATTCACGGATCATGGGAATCCCGTGCTGCGCAAACTTTTTCCAGGCGATATGCCGCATTTCTGCACCGGTCCGGAACTCGGTAATGCTTCTTACCAGGGTGAGATCGGCTACAGCCCCTTCGGGAATATGCGCGGCACGTGCAGCAGAGGAGACCTGCAGCAATGCAGCTGTGAGCGGAAGAATACGAGGGTACACATAGAAGGTACGATACCAGACGGGAAGGTACAAGGAGAGCATTCCCAGTATATCGACGAGACGGATCTCGGATGACCCCACAGTATATACCCCGCGATATGGACAGGTTACCGTATGCATGAAGGTGAATTGCGAGTGCTCCTCAATACTGCAGCGGCTGTGGAGATGCTCCAGGGTGTGTCCGCCGACTGCGAAGGAAAGCTGCAACGGGTAGGAGGGAAGACGGCTTTCATTTCCCAGGATAAACTGGTATTCAACAGTCTCGAATTTCTGCGGATGCTCGGTAGAGAATTGCTGGTTGAGCCTCAACCCGGAGTACACAACTGCCATGTAGACTATTGAAAAAAGCGGAAACAGCAATACGATAAACCGGAGAAAGGCAAACATACCGCCCAGGTAGATTCCTCCGAGGTGCAGCAATGCAATCGAGAAGGACCACAGAAGCAGCGGCCCGATATGGATTTTCAGCGGTCCTGTTGAACTCATTCAGCCCCCGCTGTCAGGTGCCGGACGGCATCGGGATGTTTTCCAGGATGTCCAGCAGAACCTGCCGGGTCGAACCCGCATCGATTCGGGCCTCAGCCGACAGGGTCAGGCGATGGGCCAGTACAGCCGGGGCGATCTCGCGAACATCCTCCGGTATTACATAATCCCTCCCGGCGTACAGGGCGGCCGCGCGGGCGGCTCGTAACAGATGGCCCGCTGCTCTGGGGCTCACCCCAAGGTCAAGTTGACGGCTCTTGCGTGTGGCAGCTGTTATGGCGGTAACATACCGTCGTACCGCTTCACTCATATGCACTGCAGCGCAGATATGCCGCAGGGAGATAATCTCATCGGCACTGAAAACGACCTCGGCATCCTCCGGCCGCCGGTTAGCGGCAACCCGCTCGAGAATAGCCAGCTCCTGATCCTCGCTCGGGTAGCCTATCGACAGCGCAATCCCGAAGCGGTCCAGCTGGCTTTCCGGCAAGCGGAATGTGCCGGCGAAGTGTGACGGGTTTTGGGTTGCCATAAGAAGGAAGGGCTGGGGGAGCGGCCGGGTCTCACCATCCACCGTTACCTGTTCTTCCTGCATCGCCTCAAGCATAGCGCTCTGCGTACGTTCGGAAGCACGGTTCAGTTCATCAGCCAGTACGAACTGATGCTCGATAGCCCCTGCACGAAACACAAACTCATGTGCGTTTGCATCGTAGATATTCATGCCGACTATATCTCCCGGAAGGACATCAGGCGACAGCTGAATTCGGCCGAAATCCAGTCCGGCCACTTGTGCGATTGTTCTGCACAGGGTGGTTTTGCCGACACCCGGTACGTCTTCCACAAGGATATGCAGCCCGGCAAGCAGGCCGAGCATGGTATGTTGAATTACCAGGGGCGATCCGACAAAGCTATAGGATATAGCCTTGACAGCAGCGTTTAAGCGAGTATGAATTTCTTGTATTTCCACAAATAAGAGTGTAGGCCCAGCCCGGGATTATAGCAAGAAACCGAGCTGAAAAACCAGCTGTAAACGGCTTCACTGAGCTCTATCCGAAGAGCCGCCGGGGCTTGATCCGGTTCCTGGAGGACGCCGCTGCACCGGCAGTGTTCCTGTACTGTTCCTTGCGGGGTTATCGCTTCTGCAGCCGGTAAAGCTCTTCGGTAACCGCAGGATGCCGGAGGCCCTGTTTTAAAAAGCTGTTCAGCGAATCGATCGCTGCTTTGGTATCACCAAGCGTCTCATACGCTTCGGCCAGGGTTATGTACAGGCGATGATTATGCGGGTCCTGCTTGATAAGCGACTGCAGAGATTGTATCGCATCTTCCGCCCGTCCGTTACGGATGTGCAGATAGGCAAGGCCAAGCACAGCATAGACATCGAACTCGATATCAAGGGCTGCCTGGTATTTTGCCTCGGCCTCCTGCACATTGCCGAGTTTACGGTTCGCATCCCCGGCACGGGTAAGGATTACCTTGTTGTCCGGCTCCCGCTGCAGCAGACGCTCCCAAAGCTCCAGGGACTCCCGGGGCTGGTTTATTCCGCGGAAGCAATCGGCCAGTCCGAACAGGGCGTAGAAATTATTCGGATCCCGCTGCCTTGCCCGTTCAAAATAGGGCAGGCCGTCATGAAACTGATGCAGTTTCCGGTAGCAGTTGCCGATTGAGGTGAGGATGCGAATATCCGCCTTTGGTTCGGTGAGCTCCAGCACACGCAGCCAGTATTCCAGCGCGGCTGCATATTCCTTGAAGTCATAGTGCAGATGCCCCAGGCCGATAAGGGCGTAGAGATTGGATTTCTCGATAGACAGTACCTTGTCGTACAGATCCTTGGCGCGTCGGAAATCCTTCGCCTTGCGATGTACATCGGCGACTCGGGTAAGGACGGTGACGTTGCGGTCGTCATGCTCGAGGTATTTCTCCCAGATTCGTGATGATTCACTGTAGCGGTGCATGGCCGCATAGCTGTCGGCAAGTCCGAACAGTGCGTAATTATTGTGCGGATGATGTTCAAGACAGTGTTCGTAGTATTCAGCCGCCTTGCTGAAGGACCTGCGCTTGCGCGAGGAGTCGCCCATGCCGACCAGGGCATAGTTGTTGGAGGGATCGATGTCGAGAATCTTCTGGAAGTAGGTTTGGGCCTCCTGAATGAAGCCCTGTTTCATCAGTTGATATCCCTTTTGGGAGAGTTCGGTGATCTCTTTTTCCTGATCCTCGCTGTGTGAGTCATGTATGTCGTTCAAGATTTATCATCCTCTTCTAACCAGTGTCGTATAACCTGTGCCATTTTCTCAAGCTCAGGTTCAAGGTTTCTTTTGTCTCCGGCCAGCCAGTACATGCGGAATGCATCAAGCGGCTTGTCCTGCGTGCGATAATAATCCCCGATGCGGATAAGCCCGTCGCTGTACCCGACGGTTATAAATACCCTTTTGGCCTGTTCAACCCGCCCGTCATTGAATAGTTCATTCCCTTTCCGGATAAGCGCAACCCTGGTTGCACGGTCTATATGTGCCGGACGGTCATCGGTGGTCTTGATGAATCCGCTGCTTTGCAGATGCCGTACCCTGGAAAAATCCGGCTTTTTCATATGCTCCCGACTACAGTGTGCCCTTTGTGGACAATTGGTCGTGACTGCGCAGCGGCGCAGCTGCAGTTCGCAGTGCAATTCCCATAGCCTTGAACAGAGCCTCAATAATGTGATGGGAGTTTTCACCGTAGCGTGCGTTCAGGTGCAGGTTGCAGCGGGCATTGGCGGCGAAGGCATAGAAAAACTCTCGAAACAGCGAGACATCCATAGCCCCGACATACTGCTGCGGCCATTGGGCATGATATACCAGATACGGACGGTTGCACAGGTCGACGACCGCTTCGCCCAGGGCATCATCCATCGGAAGCAACATGTGACCATAACGGGTTATCGGGCCCAATTCCTCCTGCAGCTGCCGTACAGCACTGCCCAGCACAATCCCGAGGTCCTCAACCAGGTGATGAGGATCGACCTCTATATCCCCCTGTGCCTGAATCGAAAGGTTCCAGTCGCCGTGAAACGCAAATGCATTCAGCATATGATCCATAAACGGAAGCCCTGTCTGCACCGTAATCTCCGGAGCAGCCCCGGTATCCTGACGGCTTCCCGGATGAAGGCTTAATTTGATAGAGGTTTCCTTGGTGTTTCGTTCAATATAGATCGGCTTGCTCATTCTGCGGCCCCTTGACGAACAGTCTGTACCAGTGCATCCACTGCATGATAGTTCAGTTTATAATAGCTCGGGTTTGCTACCATGTGTACCCGGATCGGCGCAAGTTCCTGTACAACCTCAAGGTTATTGGCTTTCAGGGTACCTCCGGTCTCTACCAGATCAACGATAAACGGGGCCAGCCCCAGGATAGGAGCCAGTTCTACCGAGCCGTTCAAACGGATCAGTGTGACCTCCTGCCCCTCGGTGTGAAAATACTGACGTGCAAACTCGATATATGAGGTTGCAATGGTAATGGATCCGCCGTCGGGAGGGGGGGTGCCGGCACGTGCGGCCAGGCACATCCGTGTTGCCCCGAACTCAAAGGTATGCAGTTTTATCAGCTGATGCCCGGATTCTATGAGTACATCATCTCCGCAAACTCCGAGACCGGCTATTCCGTGATGCACATAGGTGGTCAGGTCGCTGTTTTTTACCAGCATAACCTGCAGGAGTCCGGCTTCGTCCTGGGCAACCAGCTTGCGCTTGTCGAAGTGGACATGAATTCCTCGTTCTGAGAGGTGCTGCTGCACCTGGTCGGTCAGGCGTCCTTTGGGAAGCGCCAGTGTCAGCATGTTCATAGGTGTGTTGCCTTTCCTTCTGCCCGCAGTGACTGGGCTTGCTTGAAACGGGTGCGGAATTCCCGGTCGGCTGGTATTCCGACAGCCTTGGGCAGCTGGGGGTCGGTGAAGATCTTTACCAGCGGCTCGATAACCGACTGGACGATAGAGAAACCGACCGAGGGAGCAGAACAGCCGAAATCACCCAGCAGGGTGTCATAGCGTCCGCCGCCGGCTACCGCACGGGCAGCCCCGGGGCAGTACATCTGAAAAGCCATGCCGCTGTAGTAGTCTCGTGCACCGACCTCCGAGAAATCGACCCGAACCTGTATCCCGGGTTCCAGCTCCTGTACCAGCTGTGCCAGCTGGATAATCCTGGAAATCTCGTCGAGGATCTCCTGATTGGCGTTCAGGCCGGCGGCCGCCTCGGCCGATGCCTGCCGGGCCTCGGCAATATATGCGAACACCTGATTCACTCGCGCTGCCGGAATCGCGGCACCGGCATCACAAAACCTGCCGATGGTATCCTGCTGCCGGTATCGTACCGCGTCGGCGATCTCTTCCAGCTGTGTCGAAGAGGCGTGCGGCCAGATCAGCTGCAGCAGCCGTCGGGAACCAATATGCAGGGCGGTCTGCGGAATACCCAGGGTGCGGAAAAGGCAGGCAGCCAGCAGCAGGATCTCGGCATCCCCGTCATTGCCGGATACACCGATAAGCTCTGCGCCTGCCTGGAAGTTGTCCCCGCTCCGGATCTCATCGTCGGATTCATAGCGCACGATGCTTCCGGCATAACTGATGCGCAGAGGAAGTTCGTCGACGGTAAGGTGGCGCCCGAGCTGACGTGCCAGGAACAGGGTAATATCCGAGCGAAGCAGCATGATCTTGCCGGTTCTGTCTATCAACCGGTAGCTGTCATGCTCCAGCTGTGTCGAGATATGGTCCCGGTATCGGTCGTATTCGTCCAGCAGCGGGGTCTCGACCGGCTGGTAGCCCCACAAAAAGCATAGGTCTTCGATTACGCGCCGTACCTGACGATGCCTCTGCACATGCTCCAGATGCATTGCTTCGGTAATAAATGGTTTCTGTACCACGGGAACTCCTTGCTGGCTGCTATTGTAGCATACCGGTAAAAAAAAACAACCGAGCTGCTGCTGATAGCGTGTGTTCTCTACTCTATACCGGTTCGTACCAGCCCAGATGTGAGCGCCCGTATTCACGGAGATCTGATCGCTGGAGGGGTATTCTCGCGGAATCCCTGGGAGGGATGGAATCCGGCAGGCGATCCTCACCCGGATAGTGGATCAGGATACGGGATGTCGGTTTCAGCAGCCGGGAGCTGGTCAGGTTTTCGAGCAGCTGCAGTTTAAAGCGGTAGTCGAAAGGGGGATCAAGATAGATAATGTCGAACTGATCCTTCCAGGAGCGGATAAATCGCTCAACCGGCATGAAACTGATGCGGATATCCTGCTCGACGAAGGAGATGTTCTGCAGCAGTACCTTCTTTTTTCCGATGTCCTTTTCAACCAGCCGGATAATATCTGCACCGCGTGAGGCTGCCTCTATCCCCATTATTCCGGAGCCGGCGAAGAGATCGAGAAAGCTGCGTCCCTCAATCGGACCAAGGGCACTGAACAGGGATTCACGCATGCGGTCCATGGCCGGGCGGATAACCCCCGGTGGACAGGCAATCCTGCGTCCCCGATATATTCCTGCGGTTATTCGCATCAGTATTCTCCTTCGGCTGCGTTATCATGCAGAGCGGTGTGCTGCAGGGTGTTGCGGATTGATTCATGCTCCGGCAGCGATAGGTCGGGATCCGACTGAATAATCCGGAAGGCGTCCTGCCGGGCGCGGTTCATGATCCCCATATCCTGCGGCAGCCGGGCGGCACGGAATCGCAGGAAACCCGCCTGCCGGATACCGGACAGATCACCGGGGCCGCGGATATTCAGATCTTCCTCGGCAATCTTGAAGCCGTCCGTATGCTGCTTCATCACCATAATACGCTGTTTCGCCTCATCCGTTAAGGGTTCGGCATATATGAGAAAGCAGTAGGATTGATGCACCCCTCGTCCGACCCTCCCCCGCAGCTGATGCAGGGCTGCCAGTCCGAAGCGTTCGGCGTGTTCAATAACCATGCAGGTCGCATTGGGCACATCGACACCAACCTCGACAACCGAGGTTGCCACCAGAATCTGGATCCTGCCGCTGTTGAACCCGGCCATGGTATGCTCTTTTTTATCAGTCGGGGTTTGTGAATGAATTATTCCCAGTGAATTATCCGGGAAGACCTCTGCCGCAAGATGCTCGGCCATGGATTCTGCATCCCGGATGGCCAGCTTTTTACTCTCGTTTATTAACGGGTATACAAAATATGCCTGCCGTCCCTGCCGGAGCTCACCACGCACCCATTCGTAGACCTTCTGTTCATTGCCCAGGCGGGCCAGGTGGGTTTTGATCGGTCGGCGCCCGGGCGGCATGCTCCTGATTGCAGAAACATCCAGATCCCCGAAAACAGTAAGTGCCAGGGTGCGGGGAATCGGGGTTGCGGTCATAAAGAGTACGTCCGGCGGGCCGGTGGAGGACCCCGACTGTTCTGCCTTGCGGATGAGCTGCTGCCGCTGCTCAACCCCGAAACGATGCTGTTCATCCACAATGACATATTCAAGTGCCGCGTACTCTACGTCGCGGCTGAATGCGGCATGGGTGGCGCAGATAAACTGTGTTTCACCGCTGCGGATGCGCTGCAGGGTTCTGGTACGATCGGCTGCACCTATCGAGCCGCTCAGAAGTGCGGTGGATATCCCCAGGGGATTCAACTGTGCAGCGGCGGTGCGCGCATGCTGCTGTGCCAGCAGCTCCGTGGGAACCAGCAGTACCACCTGTCCCCCGCCGGCAATAACCGGCAGAGCGGAGCACAGGGCGGCGAGGGTTTTTCCCGAACCGACGTCGCCGTGCAGCAGCCGGCGCATGGGAGTCTGTTTCTGCAGGTCGGTGGTTGTTTCTTCAACAGCCTGCTGCTGGTCAGGGGTGAGGCTGAACGGGAGTGATTCCAGCATCCTCTGCTGCAGGTCGACCGGCCGCTGCGGCTGCGGACGCTGCTGCGCCGAGCGCTGGGCTACCGCGTGGGCAATCTGCGCCTGGAAAAAGAAGAGCTCCTCATAAGCCATTGACTCGCGGGCTTCCACTGCGGTTTGAATGGAGTCCGGATCGTGCAGTCCCCGCAGGGTTTCGGCGGTCCCCCGGGCGATAGATGCCGGAAGGGAGGGGTCGATGTTGTCGGCGAACTGCTGCAGAGCCAGCTGCAGCAGGCTGCGCATGCGCCCCTGCTGCAGGCTGCCGGACAGCGGGTAGATCGGCAGGATACGGTTGAAACGCTGCGGGGCTTCATCCGCCGGTTCGGTGTCAAAGGCCGAGGACTGGAACTCGCCGTAGCGAATCGAGAACTGGCCGCATACGTGATATCGCCGTCCAACCTGCAGCTTGCGTGACAGAAAGTTGCGGCCGAAGCATACCAGGCTGGCGTGCCCCTTCCCGTCAAAAATATGCACCTTCAGGGTCATTTTTCCCTGGAACTGAAAATAATCATGTGCAGTGACCTCGGCTATGGTGTTGACCCAAACAGCCGATTCGCCGTGCGGCAGCAGGGGGTAGATGGTTTTACGGTCTTCGTAATCCCGGGGAATCAGCAGCAGCAAATCGCGTACCGAATGAACCCCCATGCCGGACAGGTCTGAGGCTGCATTCGGACCGACACCCCGGAGTTTGGTGACACTGGTATTCAGCTCCGCCAGCAGCATAAGAGATCCGGATCAGAACGGCAGCTGAATAAGCAGGATTGCGAATACGGGGCCCAGCAGGTGTGCAGCCAGGGATATGGCACCAAAAACAGCGACTAATACCCCTAACGTGGTGGTGTAGTTCACCGACCGGCCGCGGAACAGGCGTGCTGCCATCCTGAAGCTGAGGGGCTGGAATATGGCGTCCAGGGCGGCCATAAATTGCCCTCCGCTGCCGAGGTTCATGAGAAGCCCGGCAAGTCGGATAACAGCCAGCACGAGGAATATGAATGCAAAGAAGCTGATTGCGCTGAATATCATCGCCACAATGATCCCGAGCAGCAGTCCGATGGTTACCTGTTGCTGCATAGCCAGCTGGTTCAGGACGCTGGAGACAAGGGTCAAAATCATGATTGCCAGGATTGGTGAAAAATCCATGTATCCGATACGCAGAAAGCGAAATCCGCGAAAGAGGTTCAGGTAGGGATCGGTGATTCGCGACAGTATCTCTGCCGGCCGCCCCATTGTTTGCAGGCCCCCGAACCAGGTAAGTAGTATGCGGATGAAAATCAGCAGCATGTACACGGTAACAATGCCGTGAAGAAAGGTGAAAATGCCTTGAAAAACGGTAGTCATAACAATCTCCTCTAGTATTGCGCAGTGCGCATTGCCTGGGCGGTCGGGGTCTCAAGCTCCCGCCAGACTCGTTCAACCGCCGGGAACGAACTGATCGATTCCATGACCTCCGGGCGGGATGATGTACGTATCTCGGCAGATGCCTCGATAATAACCTCGGGCTTGGGATCCCTGGGAATATGCAGATACACCGGACAGCAGCCGGTATGCTCTGCGTTGGACAGAAACGCCCGCAATTCGTACAGGGCCTTCTCGCTGGTTCCGCTCTGCTGCAGGCGGATATGGACGACCCCTATATCGCGTTCCTCAAGCATCTCCGGCAGGCGGATCTCGTTAACCACAATCTGCGGTTTTTCCCTTCGGGTATCGACAGTTCCTAATATACCAATTATAGCGTCTTCTTGCAGGAGTTCGCGGTACTGCTCCAGTGATTCTGCAAAAACCACGAACTCGGTGCTGCCGTTATAGTCCTCCAGTGTTCCGAAGGCCATCTGTGTACCCTTTTTGGTAAAGATAACCCGAAAAGCGGTTACCAGCCCAAGCAGGGCCACCTCTTTTTCAGCCGGCATCGAGGCTATCTGAGCCAGGTTGCAGTTTGAGGTGCGCAGCCAGGTCTCTCTGTAATCATCCAGAGGATGACCGGAAAAATAGAAGCCGAGAATCTCCTTCTCCTGCTGCAGAAGTTCCCGCAGCGGCCATTCCTCAACCTGCGAGAAATTCAGTGTGGGAAACTCCTCTTCCTCGGAGTCTGCAAACAAGCTGGCCTGACCACACTCTTTGTTCCGGCGTTTCTGGGCTGCAATGTCGATAAGCTGCCCGATAAACTCCTGCAGCGGGCGTCTGCCGCTGCCGAAACAGTCGAATACACCGGTGACAATGAGGACCTCAATTACCTTGCGGTTTACCGTGCGCATGTCGATGCGCTCCAGAAACTCTCCCATGGAGGAGAAGGAGCCGTTGGCCTCGCGTTCCTGCAGGATTGCATCAACTGCGCTGCTGCCGACATTCTTGATACCGATCAGTCCGTAGATTATCCGGCCATCTGCAACGCTGAAGTGCTTTTGCGAGGAATTAATATTCGGCGGAAGAATCTCGAGGCCCATGTCGCGGGCTTCGGCCATGTACTTGACCATATTTTTCGGGTTGTTGATCTCGTTGGTAAGGTTGGCGGCCATGAACTCGGCCGGGAAGTTGGCTTTCAGGTAGGCGGTTTTATATGCCAGTACCGAATATGCCGCGGCATGAGATTTGTTGAACCCGTATCCTGCAAAGGGCTTCAGCAGCTCAAAGATGTTCTTGGCAGTCTCCTCGGCGATGCCCTTTTCCCGGGCTCCCCTGAGATATTCCACCTCCATCTTCGCCATTTCCTTCTCTTTTTTCTTTCCCATTGCCCGCCGCAGGATATCGGCCTGACCGAGGCTGAACCCCCCGATTATCTGGACGATCTCCATTACCTGTTCCTGGTAGACGATAACCCCGTAGGTCTCTTCAAGAACCTTTTCCAGGTTCGGGTGGGGGTAACTGATAGTAGCCGGATTCCACTTGGATTCGATAAACTGCGGGATGTTGTCCATCGGCCCGGGTCTATACAGGGCGTTCAAGGCGATAAGGTCTTCGATGCGTGTCGGCTTGGCCTTCTTCAGGATGTCCTGCATCCCGTCGCTTTCAAACTGGAAAACGCATCCACTGCGGCCTTCGCCAAGCAGCTTGAAGGTGAGGTGGTCCTCCTCCGAGACCGCTTCGATATCAAACTCGTGACCGCGTGCGCGGATCAGTTTCTCGGTGTTGCGAATTAATGTGAGGGTTGTCAGGCCCAGGAAATCCATCTTCACCAGTCCGCAGTCCTCGAGCAAATCCATGGTGAACTGGGTTGAGATTGCAGCGGTTTACGTATCCCGGTAGAGGGGAACGTACTCGGTCAGTTCATCCTTGCCGATAACCACTCCGGCGGCATGGGTGGATACATGACGTTGCAGCCCTTCGATGCGCAGCCCGATTTCAATAAGAGCCTTGTTACTCCCTCCGCGCGCTCGCAGTTCCTGGAGTTTGGGCTCAGCCTCCAGTGCCTTCGGCAGGGTCATTTTCAGGTCGTCCGGGATAAGCTTGGCAATCATATCGGCTTCGGCATACGGGATGTCCAGTACTCGTGCCACATCCCGGATTACCGCCTTGGTTTTCAGGGTTCCGAAGGTGATAATCTGCCCAACCCGGTCGTGTCCGTATTTTTCGGTAACATAATTGATTACCTCCTGCCGTCGTTCGAAGCAGAAGTCGATATCGAAGTCCGGCATTGATATCCGGTCTGGATTCAGGAATCGTTCGAACAGAAGGTTGTATTTGAGCGGATCGATGTCGGTAATCGCCAGAGCATACGCCACAATTGATCCTGCACCGGAACCACGCCCTGGTCCAACAGGAATGTCGCTGTCATGAGCATAGCGAATAAAATCCCATACTATAAGAAAATAGCCGGTAAACCCCATTTCAATAATAATGGCTAATTCATAATCGGCGCGTGAGCGGATATCATCGGTTGTGTTTCCGTAGCGTCTGCCGAGTCCCTCCATGGTCAGATGACGCAGATAATCATCCGGGGTTTCGAAGTCCTCCGGGATGTGGTATGCCGGCAGCAGAGGTCCCGGCTGAGGTATCTCCACATCGCAGAGCTGTGCAATTTTGAGGGTGTTTTCCAGGGCCTCGGGATGATCGGGGAAGAGCTGTGCCATTTCCTCAGGGGTTTTGAAATAATACTGGTCCCCGTAGAACCTGTGCCGGTTGGTTTCATTCCTTTTGCGCTGGGACCCGATGCACAACAAGGTATCATGGGCAACAGCATCGTCCCGATTCAGATAATGCACATCGTTGGTAGCGATAAGCTGCAGTCCGACCTGCGGAGCGAGTTCGACAAGGGTACGGTTTACAATTTTTTCGTCGGGGATGTTGTGGTCCTGCAGGCAGATAAACACATGCTCGGCCCCGAAGGTCTGCTTGTACCATTCAAGCCGCTGTCTGGCATCATCTATTCGGTTGCGGACGATAAGGTTCGGTACCTCGCCTGAAAGCGGTCCGGTAAGGCAGATGAGCCCGGCACTGTGCTGTTCGAGTACCTCGCTGTCGACCCTGGGTTTGTAATAAAAGCCTTCGGTATACGCGATTGTCGATATCTTGAGCAGGTTCTGATAGCCTTCCAGATTGCGTGCCAGAAGGACCAGACGAGACAAACGGTTTCCGTCTTCAAAGTTCTCTTTGGTGAGGCGACCGTTCGGGGCCATGTAGACCTCTGTCCCGATTATCGGCTGAATTCCGGCTTTCCTGCATTCCTGGTAGAAGTGAATCACTCCGAACATGTTTCCCAGATCGGTCATGGCCAGGGCAGGCATGTTCAGCTCGGCTGCGCGTTTTACCAGCCCGGGAATTGTTGAGGTGGCGTGCAGGAGACTGAAATCCGAGTGTGTGTGCAGGTGTACAAAGTTAGGCATGAGGCCTCAAACTATAGGAGCATTTGCATCGGATGACAACCCTCGCGGGGTATCGCCAAGGTCGATAAGGAAGCTGACGAACATCCGGGAACTGCGCTCAATCTGGATTGGACTCAGGTTATGGGATTCCAGCGTTCGTTTCCAGCGGTCCTGGAAGACCTGGTATTCCTTGGTGGTAAAGGGTGTGCGCTGCCCGACGATATCAGCTTCAAGTTCACGGTCACGGATAAGGGGCTGGTTTACATCCCCGGCCAGGAAAATAAAGCGTTCGACCGAATTTTTTTCCAGCGTAGCTGCGGCGCATATACCGAGCGGGTGGGTGGTCCTGTCATACGGTGAGCCGAACCGTTTATAAATGGAGTGGGTTGGAAAATGGTTCGGAATCCGTATACGGGTTAACAGCTCCCCCGGCTCAAGACCGCGG